>NZ_JABRWH010000001.1:1500000-1662500 GCF_013248975.1 Neobacillus endophyticus | reverse complement strand
TTTATTTTGTCACAAAACGTTAAAAAATTCGTTAAAGCTTTATGTTTTATTTTTAATAAAATTAGTTTGAAGTTTTAAAAAAAATAAAGGACGTGGATTATGGTTTTGAAGCCTCGGATAGTTCCATATGATTTAAGGGTTTTGCGAGTTTTAAACTCTCGTATGATTTTATCTGAAAAGGACAAACTTGATTTATTTTACATCGGGAAAGGATATAAAGGGGAAGTACAGTTCGATTTATTGACTGAACAACTTCAAGAGGGAAGTATTGTTCTAAACGATTTACTACTTAAATGTGGTAACACCTTTTTCTAAATTGACACAATTATTATTTTTCAAGGTGTTTTATATGTTTTTGAGGTAAAAAATTATGAAGGGGATTTTTATTACGAATCAGATCGGCTTTACAAAACACCTATGAAGGAAGTTAAAGATCCCATCCTGCAATTGAAATGAGTCCCTGTTACGCCAGCTTCTTCAAAGTATTGGATTTTCAATACAAGTTGAAGCGTGGGTGATCTACATTAACCCCGAGTTTTCCTTATTTCAAGCTTCCCGTTTTCTCCCCATTCTCCTTCATAGTCAGTTAAATCGATTTTTCAAAAAATTGGATATTACACCTTCAAAGCTTGATGATAGGGATAAAAAGCTCGCTGAAAAGTTAATTTCCCTCCATCATGAAAAGTTTCCATTTAACCAACTCCCTCAGTATGAATATAATCAGCTTAAACATGGAGTTTCCTGTATAAAATGTCATTCATTATTGAATTATGTCGCGGGAAATCTATGTGTGTGTAATGAGTGTGGATACGAGGAAAGTATTGATTCTGCGATAATTCGTAATGTTGGAGAATTTAAATTGCTTTTTCCTGGTAGGAAAATCACTACTCAAGGAGTTTATGAATGGAGTGGGGGAATAATAAGCAAAGTTTCCATTCGAAGGGTTTTAAATAGGGAGTTTAAATCAGTTGGGTTTGGAAGATGGCTTTATTACGAATGATTCTTTCTATATTTCTTCTCTTTAAAGCTTATTTTGTTTCAACCCTAACTAATTATATGAACTTTATACAATGACACTTTGTTTATTTGTTTTCTCAATTACTCGAAGTGATCCAAGACTGTTTACTCTTTTTTCTCCTTCACAGCAACTAGTTTTTTCTTGCTTATAGAGGGACTTTTTTTACCCTTTTATCTAACTAGAAACAAACCCTTGTACTTCTCTTTTCACGCTTTCTTCCTTAACTAGGAACGCTCTACTTGCTCTTCAACTCGCTTTTTCCGCTTTCCCCCTTAACTAGAACCATTCTACTTGCTCTTCAACGCACTTTTTCCGCCTTCCCCCTTAACTAGAAACACTCTACTTGCTCTTCAACGCACTTTTTCCGCCTTCCCCCTTAACTAGAAATATTCTACTTGCTCATCCACGCGCTTTTTCCAACCCTTCCCTTTACTAGAAACACTCTACTTGCTCATCCACGCGCTTTTTCCTCTCCCTCCCTTAACTAGAACCATTCTACTTAACCACTCAAGCTCTTTTACTGACGTCCCTCATATTACTCAAAAAAAGGGAACACATACTCGTGTCCCCTTCATCAAATCTCAATTATTCTTCACTATCTGAATCAGAAACTTGACTGGACTCTTGATCAGCAATAGGATCGGCACTGCCTAAATCCTCGCCAGTCGATTCTACGCCTGCCTCATCGCCCGTTTCATCATCGTTAGAGTCTTCTTCTTTTTCTACTTTCGCAACAGTTGCTACGAAGTCGTTATCATTTTCTTTAATCGTGATCAGTTTTACACCCTGAGTGTTACGTCCCATTTGAGAAATGCCCGCTACGTCAATCCGAATAAGTACACCAGAAGCAGTAATCAGCATAAGGTCTTCTTCCCCAGTTACAGCTCTTACCGAAACAATGTCGCCGTTTTTCTCGGTAATATGGCAGGTCTTGATCCCTTTACCGCCTCTGCCCTGGATTCGATATTCAGATGCAGGGGTACGTTTACCATAACCATTTTTCGTTACGATTAATATATCGTTATCTTCCTCTAGAACTTCCATTCCGACAACTTCATCGCCTTCATCAATGGTAATACCTTTTACACCTGTTGCTGTACGGCCCATTGATCGGACATCTGTTTCTGGGAAGCGGATTAGCATGCCACCCTTCGTTCCGATGATGATATGCTTACTTCCGTCTGTTAAGCGAACAGAAATTAATTCATCGCCTTCGCGGAGGCCTAAGGCAATTAACCCATTGTTACGGATATTTGCAAAGGAAGACAACGGCGAACGTTTGGAAATACCTTCTTTTGTAGTAAAGAATAAATACCAGTCATCCACAAATTCCTCAATTGGGATTATAGCGTTAACCCATTCTCCTTTTTCGACACCAAGAAGGTTGATAATCGGGATGCCTTTTGCGGTGCGGCTGAATTCCGGAATCTCATAGCCTTTGGAACGATAAACTTTCCCCTTATTGGTGAAGAATAGAATGGTATCATGGGTTGAAGTGGTGATTAAGTGTTCAACAAAATCATCTTCATTGGTTCCCATTCCCTGGATTCCACGGCCGCCGCGCTTTTGAGCCCGATAA
This sequence comes from Neobacillus endophyticus, assembly GCF_013248975.1. Lineage (GTDB taxonomy): Bacteria > Bacillota > Bacilli > Bacillales > Cytobacillaceae > Neobacillus > Neobacillus endophyticus. The sequence goes on along the minus strand of NZ_JABRWH010000001.1, from coordinate 1,659,903 downwards.
GTGGATACCGGAAGACGCTTAATGTAGCCGTTATGAGTCAGGGTAATGACAATATTTTCACGAGGTATTAAATCCTCATCTTCAATGTTCTCGATTCCGCCTGCTACAATTTGCGTGCGGCGTTCGTCATTAAAGCGTTCTTTAATTTCGAGCAATTCCCCGCGGATAATTTCAAGAACTTTTTCTTCGTCCGCTAAAATCGCACGTAATTCAGCAATCAGCTTGACTAATTCTTGATATTCACCTTCTATTTTTTCCCTTTCCAATCCTGTTAAACGCTGCAAGCGCATATCCAGGATCGCCTGGGCTTGCTTTTCAGAAAGATTAAATTGAGTCATTAATCCTTCTCGGGCAATATCAGTGGTTTGTGAGTTCCGGATTAATGTAATGACTTCATCCAAATGGTCAAGTGCAATCCGTAATCCTTCTAGAATATGGGCCCTTGCTTCCGCCTTGCGTAGTTCAAATTCGGTACGGCGGCGAATAACAACTCTTTGGTGATCCAAATAATGACTCAAACACTGCTTCAGATTTAGCACCTTTGGATGGCCGTTTACTAGAGCCAGAGTGTTAATACCAAAGCTAGTCTGCAGGGCTGTTTGTTTATATAAATTATTTAACAGGACATTTGCATTGGCGTCTTTGCGGACTTCAATGACAATCCGCATCCCGCGGCGGTCTGATTCATCTCGAAGATCAGTGATGCCCTCGATTTTTTTATCACGTGCTAATTCAGCAATTTTTTCAATCAATCTTGCCTTATTCACTTGGTATGGCAGCTCATGAACAAGGATGACTTCTTTACCGTTAGACTTTTGCTCAATCTCCACTTTCGCTCTTAACGTAATGGAACCCCTGCCTGTTTCATAGGCTTTCCGGATCCCGCTGCGTCCTAAAATAATCCCTCCGGTTGGGAAGTCAGGACCTGGGACAATTTCCATGAGCTCTTGTATCGTGATATCAGGGTCACGACTGATGGCCAAGACACCGTCAATTACTTCACCCAGTTGGTGAGGAGGGATATTAGTTGCCATACCCACCGCAATACCGGTCGACCCGTTCACTAAAAGGTTAGGGAAACGCGCTGGAAGAACTGCTGGTTCCCTTTCTTCACCATCATAGTTATCTTGGAAATCAATTGTATCTTTGTTTATGTCTCTTAATAATTCCATGGAGATTTTGGACATGCGCGATTCTGTATAACGCATTGCTGCTGCGGCATCGCCGTCAACAGAACCAAAGTTTCCATGTCCATCGACCAGCATATATCGATAGTTAAAGTCCTGTGCCATCCGCACCATGGTTTCGTAAACGGCAGAATCACCATGCGGATGGTATTTACCGATAACATCACCAACGATACGAGCTGATTTTTTATATGGTTTGTCCGCATGGATTCCAAGATCATGCATAGCATAAAGAATACGGCGGTGAACTGGTTTTAGCCCGTCACGAACATCAGGAAGGGCACGGGAAACAATAACACTCATTGCATAATCCAGGAATGAAGATTTCATTTCCTGGCTAATATTAATCTCTTGGATTTGAGAATTTGGGGTTTCAGCCATTCTTTGGTACCTCCTCTATGGACGATGAACGAATCGCCCTGCAAACTTGAAAAAAGAAAAGGAGGATAGGGGATCAGCCCTCTATCCTTTTATTTTCTCGCTTTTAAAGCTCTGGGGTCGAAGGCAAACTTCTTGTTAAAAGGTCCCTCCAACACATTCTTATACAGCTCTCTATATATCTAAATTCCTTACATATTGGGCATTGGTTTCAATGAAATTACGGCGAGGTTCTACCTTTTCGCCCATTAGCATTTCAAAGGTTTCATCTGCTTCAATTGCATCCTCGAGGCTTACTTGAAGCATCGTTCTTGTCTCAGGATCCATGGTCGTTTCCCATAACTGCTCAGGATTCATTTCGCCCAAACCTTTATAACGCTGAATATTTGGTTTTGGCTGACTTGGAAGCTCAGCAAAAATTCTTTCGAGCTCTTTGTCATTGTATGCATACTCAATCCGCTTACCTTGCTGCACCTTATAAAGCGGCGGCTGGGCAATATAGATATATCCAACTTCCAGAATTTTCCTCATATAACGATAGAAGAACGTTAAGAGCAGGGTACGAATATGAGCACCGTCAACGTCTGCATCTGTCATAATGACAATTTTATGATAGCGGGCTTTTGAAATATCAAAATCATCGCCAATTCCTGTTCCAATGGCCGTGATCATTGCTCTTACTTCATTATTGGATAGAATTTTATCAAGCCGTGCCTTTTCAACGTTCAGAATTTTTCCTCTTAACGGCAAGATGGCTTGGAAATGGCGGTCACGTCCTTGTTTTGCCGAACCTCCCGCCGAATCACCCTCAACAATGTACAATTCACTTTCGGAAGGATCCTTTGATGAGCAATCCGCTAATTTCCCAGGTAAACTGGAAACCTCTAAAGCACTCTTGCGCCGTGTTAATTCCCTTGCCTTTTTAGCTGCCAATCTCGCTCTGGCTGCCATTAAGCCTTTATCGACAATTTTTCTGGCAATTGTTGGATTTTCCAATAAGAATTTTTCAAAATGGGCTGAAAAAACGGTATCTGTAATGGCCCTTACTTCGGAATTTCCCAGCTTTGTTTTTGTTTGTCCTTCAAATTGCGGGTCCGGATGCTTAATGGAGATGATCGCTGTCAGTCCTTCACGCACATCTTCACCTGAGAGATTCGAATCATTTTCTTTAATTAGACCATTTTTACGGGCATAATCATTAATAACCCTTGTCAAAGCTGTTTTAAAACCGGATTCGTGTGTGCCGCCCTCGTACGTATGGATATTATTGGCGAAAGAGTAAATACTTTCTGTATATCCCTCGTTATATTGAAGAGCAACCTCTACACTAATACCATCCTTTTCCCCCTCTATATAGATAGGGTCTTCATGAATGACCTCTTTTGTCCGGTTTAAATGCTCGACATAGGATTTAATGCCGCCCTCATAATGATATTCATTCCGTTTATTCTCTGCCCGCTTGTCTTCGATCGTAATTTTTATATTTCTATTCAAAAAAGCGAGCTCTCGAATGCGGTTTGCAAGTGTATCATATTCGTAAATCAATGTTTCTTTGAAAATTTCGCCGTCTGGTTTAAAATGTGTGATCGTACCTGTTATGTCTGTATCGCCTATGATGGCCAAATCAGCGACTGGAACACCACGCTCATATTTTTGATAATAGACATGACCATCACGATGAACATATACTTCCAGTTCTGATGATAGGGCATTTACAACAGAGGCACCTACACCGTGAAGACCTCCGGAAACTTTATATCCCCCGCCGCCAAATTTACCACCGGCATGCAGAACCGTCATAATGACTTCGACAGCAGGCCTTCCCATTTTTTCATGAATACCGACAGGAATCCCGCGGCCATTGTCCTTAACTGTTATGCTATTATCTTCTTCAATGATGACATTAATTTCACTGCAGTATCCTGCAAGCGCCTCATCAATACTATTATCAACAATCTCCCAAACCAAGTGATGAAGACCTTTCCCACTGGTTGAACCGATGTACATTCCGGGGCGCTTACGAACAGCTTCAAGTCCTTCTAAAACCTGAATCTGATCGGCACCATATGTTCCTTCTACTGCTTTTTGTTCCATTGTCACGCTTGTTCACCTGCACCTTCAACAAAAGATATCTATTCCTAAAAACGATCTCGTTTAAAATTCCTGTATATTCATAAGGCTTGAACGTTTTTTCAATGTTCCTGAGGCAATAGGGGATAAATACACGTTTTCAAACGTAATAATGATTGATTTATAGGGGTTTTTTGAAAGATTAATGACTTTTTCCCTGTGTGTCATCAGAAATTCTTCTACGAGTTCGGAATTCTCCGCACTTTTTTTATCAAGGATTGTAATAATATCCTTTGCCCTAATACTGTGATCTTCCCCAATATGAATATACATGTTCCACCTCAATCCATTCTCTCTATCACACCTGATCGTACTACATAAGTGGAGGCCTCTTTTAATGTTTGATGATCAATTCCTTCAACACTTGTAGTCGTTACAAAGGTTTGTACCTTGCCTTGGATTGTATTTAACAAATGAGATTGCCGGTAATCATCTAATTCCGAAAGGACATCATCCAGTAGTAAAATAGGGTACTCGCCAATTTCCTTATGGATTAATTCAATTTCTGCCAGTTTTACGGAAAGAGCCGTTGTCCGCTGCTGGCCCTGGGAACCAAATGTTTGTACGTCTCTGTCATTGACAATAAATAATAAATCATCGCGATGAGGACCGAACATAGTAGTTCCTCGTTCGATTTCTCGCTCTCTCACCTTTCCGAACTTTTCCTCGAACCTAGCTACCATTTTCGACAAATCTTGGTCTTCTAATACCTCAACAGAGGGTTTATAGTGAATTTCCAGTGATTCCAGTCCTCTGGATATCGAATGATGAATCGGCTTTGCCCAATTCTCCAATAAATGCAGGAATTCAAACCGTTTTTTGACAACCTTCACTGCCATTTGAATAAACTGCTCAGTTAAAATCTCCAGCATTGTTTGATCTGTCTGCTTCTTGATTTGCAGCATTTTTAGATAATGATTACGCTGCTGAAGTATTTTTTGATATTGGCTCATATCATGTAAATAAATAGGGGAAATTTGCCCTATCTCCATATCGATAAAACGTCTGCGTACCTGAGGACTGCCCTTAACCAGATTAAGATCCTCAGGGGCAAACATGACAACATTCAAATTCCCTACATATTGGCTTAATTTTTGCTGCTCAATATGATTGCATTTTGCCTTTTTGCCTTTTTTAGAGATGACTAACTCCAGAGGAATGGAGCTGTGCTGCTTATGCACTCTTCCCTCTATTTTAGCATAATCTTGATCCCAGCGAATAAGATCTTTATCGTTGGATGTCCGGTGTGATTTAGCCATGGCTAAAACATAAATGGATTCCATTACATTTGTTTTTCCTTGAGCGTTTTCACCTAGGATGACATTAACTTTATTTTCAAATTCAATAGATAATTGCTCATAATTGCGATAATTTTTTAACGCTATTGTTTCGATATACATGAAACGCCATCCCTTAAGATTCGCTAATCACAAACTCCCCGTATCCGGCAATTTGGATTTTATCCCCGGCGCGAAGCTTTCTTCCTCTTCTTTGATCTTGTTCGCCATTTATCACTACTTCATGCTCGCTTAAAAACCACTTGGCCATACCGCCTGATGGAATGACATCAGCCAGCTTTAAAAATTGGCCTAAAGTAATAAATTCCGTATCAAGTTTTATTTTTTCAGACATTGTTGTCACCTGCACTCCATAAATGGACTCAATACTTTATTTTACTAAAAAAAATAAAAAAGGGAAAGCACCCTCGAAATTAACGAAAAGAAAGCCACCAATTCAGGTGGCATATAAATGGAAATTGTATAAATTAATAAGTTCTAACAGGAAGGATTAGCTGTAAAATCGATTCATCATGAAACGGACGGATTACGAATGGACGCATCGCACCAGTGAAACTTACCCTGATATCTGATCCTTCCAATGCCTTTAGAGCATCCATCATATATTTGGCACTAAAGGAAATTTTCAGTTCTTCCCCCTCAAGGGATTGGCTTTGAACTTCCTCTACCACCTTACCAATCTCAGGGGAATTTGAAGATATTTCAATCGTTCCACCTTCGTTGGCAGATAGCTTGACCACATTATTTCTTCCTTCCCTTGCCAGCAAGGAAGCACGATCAATGGCATGTAAAAATTCCTTCGTATTAACGGTTAGATCTGTTTTACTTTCAGATGGAATTAACCGTGATGTATCAGGATAATTACCTTCTAACAATCTTGAGAAAAAGAGAAGGTGCTTTGCTTTAAATAATATTTGGTTTTCAGTTATAACGATATCGATTAGTTCATTGGAGTCGTCAATAATCTTGCTTAATTCATTCAAGCTTTTTCCTGGAATGACAACATTATAATTTTCTTCATTTTCGGCTTCAATCTTTGCTTTACGAAGGGCAAGTCTGTGACTGTCAGTGGCAATACAGGTAAGTTCGCCATTTTCAATTTTCCAGTTTACACCTGTCAAGATTGGCCGTGTTTCGGAAGTGGACACGGCAAAATGAGTTTGTCTGATCATCGCTTTTAGTAAATCTGTTGCAATATGGAATTTATTGTTTTCCTCAATTTGCGGTAAGTGAGGGTATTCTTCAGCATCAAGGCCAATTAGATTAAATTCTGATTTTCCTGAGCGAATAACAGTTTGCAGGGATCCTAATACTTCAATTTCTACAAAATCAGTAGGTAGTTTTTTTACAATTTCGCTAAAGAATCTTGCTTGCAGTACAATCGCACCTGGCTGTTTAATTTCAACAATTTCATCACCGGATTCCTCTTTTGGAATAAATGATTCAATCGAAATATCAGAATCGCTTCCCGTTAAAGTGACTCCTTCATCATTTGCTGTAATTTTAATCCCTGTTAAGATCGGGATCGTTGTTCTGGAAGTAACGGCCTTCATAACGTCCTGGACACTTTGTACGAGACTATCGCGCTGGATGATAAATTTCATGATTTAATCCCCCAATTTTAAGCATATTTTTTTTGTTAATGAATATAATATTTTTTTTAAAAAAAATCGTAGAAGTACTAGTAGGGCCTGTTAACATGTGGATAACTAAGTTTTTTAACGGAAACACAGCCTATCCACATGTGGACAGACTGTGTATAGATTAGTAAAAGTTATTCACATTATTAAATCTTTAGCAACTCATTCAGCTCTTTCATTTGTTTCTGCAGCTGTGAATCACTTTGCAGCAGCTTTGAAATTTTTTCATGAGCGTGAATGACGGTTGTATGATCACGACCTCCAAACTCTTCACCTATTTTCGGCAAAGAATAGTCTGTTAATTCACGTGATAAATACATGGCGATTTGCCGTGGAAATGCGACAGACTTTGTCCGCTTTTTCGCTTTAAAGTCCTCTAACTTAACATTGAAATGTTCTCCCACAGCTTTTTGAATATCATGAATAGTAATGACCTTTGGCTTTGAACTAGGAATAATGTCTCTTAACGCTTCAGCAGCCAGGTCAGCATTAATATCTTTATTAATTAAGGATGAATAGGCAACTACACGGATGAGTGCCCCCTCAAGTTCACGGATGTTGGAATCGATTTGATTAGCAATATACAGCATGACTTCATTCGGAATATCCAAGCCGTCCGCCTTTGCTTTTTTACGGAGAATGGCAATCCTCGTTTCCAGATCCGGAGGGGTAATGTCCGTAATGAGTCCCCATTCAAACCGTGAACGCAGACGGTCCTCCAGCGTTGGAATTTCCCTTGGCGGTCTATCACTGGAAATAACAATCTGCTTGCTTTCTTCATGAAGACTGTTAAAGGTATGGAAAAATTCTTCCTGGGTTGATTCTTTTCCAGCCAAAAATTGAATATCATCAATTAGCAGTACATCTACATTTCGATATTTATTGCGGAAATTTTCCGCTTTATTGTCACGAATCGAGTTAATAAATTCATTAGTAAACTTCTCAGATGATAAATACACTACTTTTGCCGATGGATTATGTTCCAGCACATAGTGCCCAATGGCATGCATCAAGTGAGTCTTACCGAGACCAACGCCCCCGTAAATAAATAGCGGATTATAGGCTTTTGCTGGTGCTTCTGCGACAGCAAGTGAGGCGGCATGCGCAAAGCGGTTGCCTGAGCCAATAACGAACGTATCAAACGTGTATTTTGGAATTAATACACTTGGCGGAAACTCTGTATGGTCATCGTCTTTTTTCACCTTTTTTGGCGGTGCAGGGATGTCCAGATCTTCTTCTTTTTGGTTTTGCGGAATGATAAATTTTACTGATAATTCCTCGCCCGTAATTTCATAAAGTATTTCGGAGATTAACTGCGAATAACGCTCCTCCAGCCAATCGCGGGCAAATTCATTTGGTGCCGTAATGACAAGCAGATTGCCTTGAAGGGAATGGGCCTTTGTCGACTTGAGCCAAGTGTCAAAGCTAGGCTTGCTTATTTTTTTCTCAATTTTGGCGAGAGCCGCATGCCAAAGATCCGCAATATTTTCCAACTAGTATCCCTCCTTAATGAAAAAATATGGTTTCTGTCTATAACACTTATTATGGTCGTAACTGTCCAACGCCAATGAAAAAAATTTTCATCGGCAATTTCCTCAAAAATGACTGTTATATAATAGCGAACAGCCTATTAATTTATAAATATACGAAACGTGGAATGTGGATAAATATATAATAAGGAATAAACGTGGAGTTTCGACAATATCCACTTCTTGTGGACAAGTTTTTACAGAATGATAGAATAACCTATCCACAGCTTATCCACAATTTGTGGATAACAATAAATGTGAAGAAAGTTATTCAGAGTGAAAACACAAATATAATATCAAATAATAGCTAGGTGTGCAATGGTTTTTCAAAGTTTATCCACAAGGGCAACATCTTGTGCATAATAATTGTCCACAGGTAGATAATTTGTGAAAAACCTGTCAATATCTTGTGTGGATAATAAAAATAATGTCGTTTTTTATCCACAATAGAAAAAGTTAAAGCTTGGAGTTAGATCGTTATCAAAAATCAATGAATACAATAAAGGTGAAAGTGCCCTGGTCAGCGGCATTTGGTTTAATAGAAAAAACTGCTGCTTTATCTTTTTTAATGCCAATAGTGCGGAAGCGTTCCTTGTGAAGCTAGTCTTGGATTCAAGTTTTAAAATTATAAAATTGGAAAAAGTGGACAATCCATGGAGAATGGTTGACAATTGAGGGGGGACATCTTTATAATAAGTAAGACTGTCATTTTGATTTGAGAGCTAACCTTTTAGGGAGGTGTCATATAGTGAAAAGAACATATCAACCAAATAAACGCAAACATAGCAAAGTTCACGGTTTCCGTAGTCGTATGAGCTCTGCAAATGGCCGCAAAGTACTTGCTCGCCGCCGTCGTAAAGGAAGAAAAGTATTATCAGCTTAGACCACTGAAACGCCTCAGTGGTCTTTTTTTAAATATATGGCTTTGTATAATTTACTGCTGAATAAACCATTATGTTGATTGGAGCAAAAATCTAACATGGCCAATTGAAATGTAGAAGAGAGACGTTAAATCAGACTGAAGGTGTTTTTATGAAAAAGGAATTGCGAATAAAAAAGAATAAAGACTTTCAGGTGATATTTCAGAAAGGGCAGTCGTTTGCGAACAGGCAATTTGTGGTCTATTCGCTGAAAAAGGACGATCAGGATTATTTTCGTATTGGTTTGTCTGTCAGCAAAAAGCTCGGCAATGCTGTAACAAGGAATCAAATTAAACGATATGTAAGACAAGCTATTTTTGAACTGAAAGACCAAGTGATTCCAGGAAATGATTATGTCATTATCGCCCGTAAGCCGGTTTCAGAAATGGAATTTTTCGAGGTAAAAAAGAGTTTGATTCATGTGTTGAAGGTCGGTAAGGTTTTGATTAAAAAGTAACTGGCGATAATGGTTAATAGTTGGCAACTGAAAACTATTTTGTTGAAGCAAAATGAAGGATAAAATGGTAAAATATGATCAACTGGCAAAGAGATTGACAATACATAACAAGAGTTAAACATAGACTTTTCACAATAAACCATTAGGAGGAAGTGTTGGTTGAGAAAAAAGTTATTACTGATATTTGGCATCTTTTCGCTATTTCTGCTTCTTGCAGGCTGCAGTGAAATAAAGCAGCCGATAACACCGGAGAGTAAAGGTTTATGGAATCAATATATTGTTTATCCGTTATCATGGCTGATCAAAGAAACAGCCCACATATTTGGTGGAAATTATGGTGCGTCGATTATTGTCGTTACCATTTTAGTCCGATTGGCCATTTTACCACTGATGATCAAGCAGACAAGGAGTTCCAAAGCAATGCAGGCACTTCAGCCTGAGTTGCAAAAACTTCGTCAAAAATACGGCTCGAAGGATCAAAAAACACAGCAATTGCTCCAGCAGGAAACAATGGCATTATTTCAGAAGAATGGCGTAAATCCAATGGCCGGATGCTTTCCACTTATTATCCAAATGCCAGTTTTAATTGGTTTTTACCATGCCATTTCCCGAACAAGAGAAATTGCTCAAGGGTCCTTCTTATGGTTTGACCTTGGCGTAAAGGACCCATTTTATATTTTACCGATCATCGCGGGGATCACGACGTTTATACAGCAGAAGATGATGATGGCTGGGACGGATAACCAAAATCCGCAAATGGCGATGATGGTATGGGTGATGCCGATTATGATTGTCATTTTTGCTATAAACTTCCCATCAGCTCTATCGCTTTATTGGGTTGTAGGAAATATATTTATGATTGTACAAACGTATTTTATTAAGGGACCGGATCTTAAGGCACAAGCCACCGGTACTGCGGGGGGAGCCAAAAAGTGAAACAAGTAACTGCTACAGGACAAACTGTCGAAGAAGCAGTAGAATCAGCTTTAGCTCAATTACAGACAACCAAAGACCGCACAAATGTTGATATTATTGATGAAGGAAAAAAAGGGTTTTTCGGTATTTTTGGATCTAGACCGGCTGTTGTTAAAGTAACAGTCAATATTGACCCGATAGAAGAGGCCAAGCAGTTTCTAAAAAATGTAAGCGAACAAATGGGAGCGCCAATTGAAATCGAGGTAAATCGCGATGGAAAGCAGATTCATTTTGTCTTGATTGGTGAAAAGATAGCTTTATTAATTGGCAAGCGGGGGCAAACATTAAATTCCTTGCAATATTTGACCCAGCTCGTAATTAACCGGCACTCTGATCAATACTTAACAATCATCCTTGACGCTGAAGATTATCGAAACCGGAGAAATGAAACGCTGATCCAATTGGCGCAACGTCTAGCGCAAAAGGCAATTAGAACTGGAAAAAATGTTTCCCTTGAGCCAATGCCTTCATATGAGCGAAAAGTCATTCATACAGCTTTAGCTGACGAAAAACGTGTGAAAACCAGCTCAGATGGAACAGAACCCCATCGATATGTGGTCATTTCACCGCTTAAAAGATAAAAATAAAGTGCAAAACATCCTATCTTCCGTTAGATAGGGTGTTTTTTTGTTCGGAAAAAGAGCGAGGAACTTTGAGATCCTCAGCGAACCGTCGCATTTTAGAAAAAAGCAGGGAAAATTTTATTGTTGATAACTTTATTGCTATAATCGAGTTTTATTGTTATTCACATGTGGATAAGTTAAAATAATATAAAGATATTTTTGATCTGTGGATAACATGGTATACTAATAATTTGAATTTAAAACTATTCATAATTTAGATAAATAGTTTAAAGCAGTGAGGTGAACCAAGTGGAATTTGATACAATTGCAGCGATCTCGACGCCAATGGGAGAAGGGGCTATTGCCATAGTCCGATTGAGCGGGGATGATGCGATTTCGATAGCAGACAAGCTGTTTCATGGTGTAGGAGGGAAAAAGCTTGCGGAGCAAAGCTCCCATACAATTCATTATGGGCACTTGCTGGATCCAAGTTCCGGTCAGACCGTGGAGGAGGTAATGGTTTCCTTGATGAAGGGGCCAAAAACCTTTACAAAAGAGGATGTAGTAGAAATTAACTGCCACGGCGGCATTGTGTCCGTGAATCGCGTTCTGCAGCTTGTGTTAAAAAACGGGGCAAGACTGGCAGAACCAGGTGAATTCACAAAGCGTGCCTTTTTAAATGGCCGGATTGATTTGTCGCAGGCAGAGGCTGTAATGGATTTAATTCGGGCAAAATCGGATAAGGCGATGAATGTGGCACTAGGTCAAATGGAGGGACGGCTTTCCAAACTGATTCGTCGTCTGCGTCAGGAAATTTTAGAAGTGTTGGCCCATGTGGAAGTAAACATAGATTATCCGGAATATGATGATGTGGAGGAAATGACACATAACATGTTGCTGGAAAAAGCCCATATTGTCAGGGAAGAGTTAAAGAAACTGTTGCAGACATCACAACAAGGGAAAATACTTCGAGAGGGACTTTCAACTGCAATTGTTGGTAGACCAAACGTCGGGAAATCATCGTTATTAAATATATTGGCTCAGGAAAATAAGGCCATTGTAACCGATATTCCGGGGACAACACGGGATGTCATTGAGGAGTATGTAAATGTACGCGGCGTGCCGTTGCGACTTTTGGATACAGCTGGGATCAGGGAGACAGAGGATATTGTTGAGCAGATTGGCGTAGAGCGGTCCCGTCAGGTACTAAAGCAGGCTGATTTAATTTTGCTTGTTCTGAATTATTCAGACCAACTGACAACAGAGGATGAGGCTCTATTTGAAACAGTAAAAGGGATGGAAACCATCGTCATTGTGAATAAAACAGATCTCCCTCAGCAGATCGACATGGATCGGGTTAAGGAGTTATCAAAAAATCATCAATTAGTGACAACATCGCTTTTAGAGGATCTTGGGGTCGATCAATTGGAAGAGGCAATTGCCTCTCTATTCTTTGCTGGTTCAATAGAAGCAAAGGATGTGACTTATGTTTCCAACAGCCGCCATATTGCATTGTTGACGCAAGCATTAAATGCGGTTGAGGAAGCCATTTCAGGTGTGGAAATGGGGACACCTATTGATATCGTGCAAATTGATTTAACGAGAACTTGGGAATTACTTGGCGAGATCATCGGTGACAGTGTTCATGAAAGTCTCATTGATCAATTATTTTCACAGTTCTGTTTAGGGAAATAAAAAAAGCAGCAGCATACAGTCAACGCCGCTGCCACTGAACAATTTTTTAGTAAAAGGAAGTTTCCGCACTTTGCGGAAAAGGAGGCAGTACATTGGGATACGAAGCAGGAAATTATGACGTCATCGTCGTTGGTGCAGGTCATGCTGGCTGTGAGGCGGGCCTTGCGGCTGCACGGTTGGGTGCAAAAACATTAATGGTTACAATCAATCTGGATATGGTGGCCTTTATGCCATGTAATCCTTCTGTCGGAGGACCGGCTAAAGGGATTGTGGTCCGGGAAATTGATGCACTTGGCGGCGAGATGGCGAAAAATATTGATAAAACCTATATTCAAATGAGAATGCTTAACACAGGGAAAGGACCAGCTGTTAGGGCATTAAGAGCACAGGCAGATAAATTTGCTTATCAGCATGAAATGAAAAAAACACTGGAAGAAGAACCAAATTTGACGTTGATTCAAGGAATGGTTGAAAGTTTAATCGTTGAAGATGGAGTGTGCAGCGGTGTCATTACGAAAACAGGTGCTTTATACCGGTCCAAAACAGTGGTAATTACTACTGGGACTTTTTTACGTGGTGAAATCATCATTGGTGAATTGAAGTATTCTAGCGGTCCGAATAACCAGCAACCTTCCATCAAGCTTTCAGAGCATTTGGAGGAACTTGGATTCGAGCTTGTCCGCTTCAAAACAGGAACACCTCCTCGGGTTAACAGCAATACCATTGACTACAGCAAGACAGAAATTCAGCCTGGAGATGAAGTTCCGAGAGCATTTTCCTATGAAACAACGAAATATATTACGGATCAGCTGCCATGCTGGTTGACTTATACGAACGAAGAAACGCATCAGATCATTGATGCTAACCTTTACCGTTCTCCGATGTATTCCGGAATGATCAAAGGAACAGGTCCTCGCTACTGCCCGTCAATTGAAGATAAGGTAGTGCGTTTTAATGACAAACCTCGCCACCAAATTTTCTTGGAACCGGAAGGCAGAAATACGCAGGAAGTGTATGTTCAAGGATTATCGACGAGCTTGCCGGAAGATGTTCAGAAGCAAATTTTAAAAACAGTTCCGGGTCTTGAAAATGTTCAAATGATGAGAGCTGGATATGCCATTGAATATGATGCTATTGTTCCGACACAGCTATGGCCTACATTGGAAACTAAGGTAGTGAAGAACCTTTATACCGCCGGTCAAATTAACGGTACATCCGGATATGAAGAAGCGGCTGGTCAGGGGTTAATGGCTGGAATTAACGCCGGTTTAAATTCGCTTGGTCGCGACGAGCTGGTTTTAAGCCGTTCAGAAGCTTATATTGGCGTGTTAATTGATGATTTGGTGACAAAAGGAACAAATGAACCCTATCGATTATTGACCTCCAGAGCGGAATACCGTCTGTTGCTGCGCCATGATAATGCGGATTTAAGATTAACAGAAATTGGCCACCGAATCGGCTTAATTCGCGACGATCGCTATGACAAACATTTAGCGAAAAAGAATGCGATTGACGCTGAAAAGGAACGATTACGATCTGTTATTCTAAAACCTAATGCAGAGGTTCAAGAGCTGATCAGAAGCATAGGCGGCAGTGAATTAAAGGATGGAATCCGTGCAGCGGATCTATTGAAACGTCCGGAAATGACTTATGAATTGCTTGAAGCTTTAACAAAATCGGAGCTTTCGCTTGGTGATGATATAAAGGAACAAGTAGAAATTCAAATTAAATATGAAGGCTATATAGAAAAATCATTACAGCAGGTTGACCGCTTAAAGAAAATGGAAGATAAGAAAATTCCGGAAAACATTGATTATGAGGCCATCACAGGTTTAGCAACAGAAGCAAAACAAAAATTAAACAAAATCAGACCGTTATCACTTGCACAGGCATCGCGGATTTCAGGCGTAAATCCAGCCGATATTTCCATTCTGCTTGTTTATTTAGAGCAGGGCCGTATTGCCAGGGTTTCAAATGATTAAATGAGTGAGGAAAAGAACATGAATGTCGAACAATTTGCCTTAACCCTTAAGGAAAAGGGGATCGAGCTGACGGATCAGCAGTTGGAACAGTTTGACACCTATTATAAGACACTTGTTGAGTGGAATGAAAAGATGAACTTAACAGCTATTACAGAAAAGTCAGACGTCTATTTGAAACATTTTTATGATTCGATATCAGCGGCCTTTTATTTTGATTTTACCGCTCCTTTAACACTTTGTGATGTAGGGGCTGGTGCCGGTTTCCCGAGCATTCCGTTAAAAATAGTTTTTCCTCAGTTGCAAGTGACAATTGTTGATTCACTTAATAAACGGATTTCATTTTTAAATCATCTTGCAACAGTTTTAAAAATTGAGAATGTCCAATTTATCCACGATCGTGCTGAAACCTTCGGTGTGAACCCTATTTTCCGGGAAAAGTTTGATCTTGTCACGGCAAGAGCAGTGGCCAGAATGTCTGTCTTAAGTGAATTTTGCCTTCCGCTTGCAAAAGTAGGTGGACACTTTGTGGCGTTAAAAGCTTTACATGCAGAGGATGAATTGAAAACAGCTCAAAAAGCAATATCCACTCTTGGCGGCAAAATGGAAAAGGTGTTTACTTTTACATTGCCGCTTGAGGAAAGTGAACGTAATATTATTATTATAAAAAAGGAAAAGCAAACGCCAAAGAAATTCCCTAGGAAGCCTGGGACTCCTGGGAAAATGCCAATCGAATAAGGTGAAACTTCCGTGCAAAGTGATTGGCTATGATGGGGGCTAACAATTTTTGCGCGAACATGTTATCCTAGGCAGGAAGAATTATTTGGTGCAACGAATAAGTAATAGGGAGTTTCATAAAGGTGGTGTCGGGGATGAAAAATTCGTTAACGCGTTTTTTTGGTCTTGGTGACAGGGGAGATCAAACACTTGAGCTCGATAAAGAACTGACAGCAGAAAAAAACGAGGAAATAAGGAAAATACCGATCAATCAAATAGTTCCTAACCGCTTTCAGCCGCGAACCGTATTTGATGAAGAAAAAATCGAAGAATTATCAAGAACTATTCATATACATGGGATTATCCAGCCAATTGTTGTCCGGGAATTTGCTGCAGGAAAATATGAAATTATTGCCGGGGAAAGACGCTGGCGGGCAATGAAAAAGCTTGGCTGGACAGAAGCACCGGCTATTATTAAAAATTTAACTGATACAGAAACGGCTTCGGTAGCCCTTATTGAAAACTTGCAGCGAGAAGAGCTCTCTCCAATTGAAGAGGCATATGCTTACGGTAAACTGCTCGAGCTTCATAATTTAACACAAGAGGCACTTGCCCAGCGTTTGGGCAAAGGGCAGTCCACAGTTGCAAACAAACTGAGGCTGCTTAAATTGCCTCAACCTATCCAGGACGCATTATTAAATAAGACGATTACCGAGCGTCATGCTAGATCGCTTATTCCACTAAAGGATCCTGAGAAACAAGTGGCGCTACTGGAAGAGATTATTGAAAAGAATTTAAATGTAAAGCAAACGGAAGAAAGAGTGGTAAGACTGCTTGAGCAAAAAAGCGTGAAGCCAAGACCAAAACGCAAGGCCTTCAGCAAAGATATGAGAATTGCAGTGAATACCATCCGCCAATCATTAAGCATGGTAACGGATAGTGGGATTAATCTTGCATCTGAAGAAGAAGAATTTGAAGATTTTTACCAATTTACCATCAAAATTCCAAAGAAAAAATAACGATTTAAAAGGATCAAATAATTGTTTGGTCCTTTTTTGTGTGCTATGATGCCGATCTAAACCATTTCTGGCAAAATAATACTCCCCCTCCAGCTGAATATTTTTTGAAAATAAAATACAACTTTTCAAATTCATGATAAAATAAAAAAATGGAATTTTTCTTTATTCAAATGTTGAAATATGAAGTAAGAAGTTTTTTTATTTGATAGAATAATAAAGTAAGATATTTGGAGAATTAAAGGGTAGGTGACATCGTGGGTAAGGTCCTTTCCATCGCTAATCAAAAAGGCGGAGTCGGTAAAACCACTACTTCTGTCAACCTAGGTGCCTGCTTAGCTTACATAGGGAAACGTGTCTTATTAGTAGACATTGACCCGCAGGGAAATGCAACGAGCGGAGTTGGAATTGAGAAAGCAGAAGTAAATCAGTGTATATACGATGTTTTAGTGGATGATGTAGAAGCTAAAGAAGTGATTAAGACCACAGCTGTTGAGAATTTATATTGCATCCCGGCTACAATCCAGCTTGCTGGAGCGGAGATTGAACTGGTGCCAACCATTTCGAGAGAAGTTCGTTTAAAACGCGCGCTCGAAGAAGTGAAAAATCAATTTGATTATGTCATTATTGACTGCCCGCCGTCATTGGGGCTGTTAACTATTAATGCCTTAACCGCTTCTGATGCTGTGTTAATCCCTGTTCAGTGTGAATATTATGCACTCGAGGGTCTAAGCCAATTATTAAACACTGTAAGGCTGGTACAAAAACATTTGAACCAGGAATTAAAAATTGAGGGTGTTTTATTAACAATGCTGGATGCCAGGACAAACCTTGGTCTTCAAGTCATTGAAGAAGTGAAAAAATATTTTCAGGATAAAGTCTATAAAACCATTATTCCAAGAAACGTACGTCTAAGTGAGGCTCCGAGTCATGGGGAACCGATTATTACCTATGATGCCAAATCCCGTGGAGCTGAAGTTTATTTGGATTTAGCAAAGGAAGTGGTTTCGAATGGCTAAAGGGTTAGGAAAAGGACTTAATGCATTCTTTAATACAGAAGTAAGCAAAGAAGAAACAGTCCAAGAAATTAAACTGAAGGAACTGCGGCCCAATCCATATCAGCCTCGGAAGATTTTCCAACAAGAATCCATTGAGGAATTAAAAGCATCCATATTAGAGCATGGAATCCTTCAGCCGCTGATTGTTCGTAAAAGCAGCATAAAAGGGTATGAAATTGTTGTCGGGGAACGGCGCTACCGCGCTGCCAAAGAGGCGAAGCTTGAAACGGTACCTGCGGTAGTCAGAGAGTTTTCTGAGCAGCAAATGATGGAACTTGCTGTTCTTGAAAATCTCCAGCGGGAGGATTTAAACCCAATCGAAGAGGGACTGGCCTATCAGACGTTAATGGAAAAGCTTAAGCTGACCCAGGAAGAAGTAGCAAAGCGTTTAGGGAAAAGCCGTCCGCATATTGCCAACCATATTCGTCTCCTCTCCCTTCCTCCTGCCATTCAGGAGTTGATTTCCGATGGAAAAATATCAATGGGACATGGACGGGCATTGCTTGGATTAAGGCAAAAGGCTAAACTTCCGGCTGTTGTAGATAGAGTAATAAAAGAATCATTAAATGTCCGTCAGCTGGAAAAATGGATTCAGCTATTAAACGAAAATGTTTCACGTGAAACAAAAAAGCCTGAAACGAAGAAAGATGTGTTTATTAAAGAACACGAACATTCATTGGGAGAACGGTTTGGCACAACCGTCCATATTAAGCAAAATAAAAATAAAGGGAAAATCGAAATTGAATTTTTCTCCCAAGAGGACTTGGAACGGATCCTGGAATTGCTGGATCAGGAAGATGCCATATAACCATCTAGAGGATGGTTTATTTTTTTTGAAAAGCCTATGGGAATGGAGCAGATCTTAAGAGACAGAAAAAGGGGTATTCACAATGTTTATATTAGGAGCACTTGTAAATGGACTTTTGATTATTGTTGGAACACTGCTGGGAAAAGTACTTAATCGGATACCTGAAGGCATGAAGACTACGGTTATGTATGCGATTGGTCTTTCCGTTATGGTTCTTGGCCTGCAAATGGGCTTGAAAAGTGAAAACTTTTTGGTGGTCATTATCAGCCTTGTTTTTGGAGCCGTCATTGGAGAACAACTGGCATTAGAAGAAAAACTAAATGATTTAGGACTATGGCTGGAAAAAAAGATTGGCTCTAGCGAGAAAGGCAGCATCTCGGAAGGGTTTGTCACCGCGACACTTATATTTTGCATTGGGGCAATGGCTATTATTGGTGCGCTAGACAGCGGCATCCGTGGGGATCATGGGGTTCTTTATATGAAGTCCATTATAGACGGATTTACAGCCCTAATTCTGACTACAACACTAGGAATTGGAGTTTTATTCTCCGCTATTCCAGTTTTTATTTATGAAGGTCTGATCGCCCTATTTGCAACCCAAATTGACCACCTTGTGCCAAAAGCACTAATGAATCAATTTATAGTTGAAATGACCTCTGCAGGGGGAATTATGATTTTTGCGATTGGTCTTAATTTAGTAGGGCTAACAAAAATAAAAGTGGCGAACCTCCTTCCAGGAGTCATCGTGGTTGGAGTCATTTCAACAGCTATGTACATTTATCATTTATATTTTTAATTTGTAAATAAAAAAAGGAGCATCAGGATTTTATCCTTGCTCCTTTTAATTTGTCTTCTCTTCATCAAGCCATTTGAATGGGGACCACCTTTGTGTTGGATAAACAAGGCTGGCTTTATGGATCCCTTCTGAAATTGTTTTAGCCATTTTCATAACCAAATTTAATCGGGTATTTTGTAAAACAAAAAACTCCATAAATCCGCTGACATTCACTATTCCAGTGATATGTATATCGCCAACGGGAGGAAGCTGCTTATTTACACCTGCCCCAGGTTTGACAGGGCCGTTTCCAAGTTGAATAGCTCCGACATTTTTGATCCTGCCTAAACAAGCATCAATGCCAATCATATAGGGATTAATATGTTTTGCTGTAATCTCATTTAGTCTTTCTTCTAGATTTACAGCATGAATGGGCTCATCCAGTGTTCCATAGATATGGAACGATTGAAGTTTTTTCTCTTCTAACAAAGTGCCAACAAGTGGTCCTAATGAATCTCCTGTGGAGCGGTCCGTACCAATACAAACAAACACAATGGGGCGAATGGTAATGGATGGTATGCTGGAAAGTAATTCAACTGCCAAGTCTTCTGCAGCATGAACATCATCATGATTTATTTGTGCCTTTACCCTCCTGTCAAAAAGCTGAGCTTTCAGATTCATAAGTCCACTCCTTAAATAAATACTAAAGTGAAAAAAAGCATTTTGCCTTAATAGTATACGGAAAATATCGGAAATCTATACATAAACAGGGGAATAAAAGTATTAACACAATGCTGTTCTCTATCTAGAAAAATTGTTAAAATGGAGGATAAGAAAGGCTAAGGAAGGTGTATAAATGATTTTTACAGCAAAAAGCATGCAACTACTTATCGATAAATTAAAAAGTGAAGAAACTTGGTTAAGCTTTGGCGGAGGCTTATTAAAAATTATTTTCATCTTAATTATTGCAAAGGTATTAATAAAAATTGGAGAACTAGCGATCCAAAATATTTTTAAAATCAGAAATCTCTCTCCCCTCGCCAAAACTTCAGGCCGGCGGGAAGAGACCCTTGCAAAGCTTCTGGATAATATCCTATCCTATGTAGTCTATTTTATAGCCTTTATGATGATACTTTCAGTGATGGGAATTAATGTCCAGGCCCTGATCGCTGGTGCAGGTATTGTCGGATTGGCTGTAGGGTTTGGGGCTCAAAACTTGGTGAAAGATATTATTTCTGGCTTTTTCATTATATTTGAAGATCAGTTCTCTGTCGGTGACCATATCCGTGTTGGTCAATTTGAAGGAAATGTAGAGGCCATCGGATTAAGAACGACAAAGATCAAGAGCTGGACTGGTGAGCTTCATATCTTACCGAATGGAAGTATTACACAGGTAACGAACTTTTCTTTAAATAACAGTATAGCCGTTGTCGATATTGCCATTTCTTATGGCGAGGATATAGAACGGGCTGAAAAGGTGATTGAAGATTCCTTAAAAAACATGCCTGAACAATATGAAGAACTGATTAAAGAACCTGAGCTACTGGGGATTCAAACGATGGGTCCAACGGAGGTCGTGCTCCGCATCGTAGCAGAAACATTGCCAATGAAACAATCCGGGATAGCAAGAGCCCTCCGCAAGGATATTAAATTGCTGTTAGACGAACAAGGGATTAAAGTACCGCCGCCTAGGCTTGTCATGTATCCAAGTGGAACGGAACAACCGAAATAACGGGAAGGAGGAATAGCAGTGGAAGAAAAGGAATTTGCGATTAATGACATTGTTGAAATGAAGAAGCAGCATCCATGCGGAACAAACCGCTGGAAAATTATCCGAATGGGAATGGATATACGAATAAAATGTGAAGGCTGCGGTCATAGTGTTATGATTCCAAGAAGAGAATTTGCACGAAAAATGAAGAAAATATTGGTTAAGCATGAAGACTAATTCATGCTTTCTTTTTTTGGTAAACTGGACTATTCTTATTAGAATAGTAGATATATAGTTATGTATTCTGGGGGTGGAATTTTGACGGAAGTGCTTAAAGCTGCCTGTCCTTTAAACTGCTGGGACAGCTGTGGTTTACTCGTAACAGTTGAAAATGAACAAGTAGTGAAGGTAGAAGGAGACCCAGATCATCCTATTACAAAAGGGAAAATTTGCGGCCGTGGGCGGATGCTTGCAGCTAGAGCTAACTCTCCACAACGGTTATTGCACCCCTTAAAAAAGATAAATGGGACATTTCAGGAAATCTCTTGGGAACAGGCACTTGACGAAATAGCCTGCAAACTCAACACAATAAAAGACCAATACGGTTCAACAGCTGTGTTACACAGTCATGATTATGCTAATAATGGAATCTTAAAAAATTTGGATCAGCGCTTTTTTAACTGCTATGGCGGTGTAACAGAGCTTTATGGTTCACTATGCTGGGGTGCAGGAATTGAAGCCCAAAAGTGGGACTTTGGTTCTGCGAATAGTCATGAACCAAATGATATTTACCATAGTAAAAACATAATTGTTTGGGGCAGAAATGTTGCCAGAACGAATATGCACTTTTATGAAAAACTAATTGAGGCGAAAAAGCTGGGTGCCCGTCTTTTGGTGATTGACCCGATATTTAATGCCACAGCTAAAATTGCTGATGAACATATTTCCATTAAGCCGGGAATGGACGGATTGCTGGCAGCAGGAATTATGAAGGAAATCCTCCGCCTAGGATTAGAGGATCACACGTTTATTGAACAATTCACATATGGTTTTGCTGATTTAACAGAGCTGCTTAATGAAATCACAGTTGAGAAAATCAGCGACATGACGGAGGTCCCAGTTGAGGATATTACCAAATTGGCGCAGATTTATGCAGATAAACCAACAAGTACTTTTATGGGGCTGGGGATGCAGCGTTATAAAAATGGCGGGAATACGATCCGCTTAATTGATGCTCTTGTAGCAATCAGCGGCAACATTGGTATTGCCGGCGGCGGAGCTAACTATGCCAACATCCAGGTTGGGCAAAGCTTTGCTTTTGATGAATTAACACTGCCAAACCACAAGCAAAGCCACAGGCAAATTCCGATTATGAAGCAGGCAGAAATGGTGTTAACAGCTAAAAATCCAGAAATTAAAATGATTGTGGTAACTTGCGGTAACCCCCTGACACAGGTTCCTGACTCCTCAATAGTCGAAAAGGCCTTCTCATCGGTTGACACCCTAGTGGTCATGGAGCAATACATGACGGACACAGCGCGTCTTGCAAATTATGTCCTGCCTGTTACGACAGCCTTTGAGGAAGAGGATTTTTATTATTCCTCTATGTATCATCATTATGTCAATTATGGACCGAAACTTGTCACAGCCCCTGGTAAAGCCAAATCGGATTTAGAAATTTGGTCACAACTGGCGGAACGGCTTGGATTTAGTGAACATTTCAAGCATTCAAGAGAAGAGTGGCTGAAGATGACCTTGAAGCCGTTAGAAAAGCACGGTTTAACTCTTGAAAAATTAATGGATGAGCATACCCTGGAGCTCCCGGTTGTAAAAATTCCTTGGCATGATCGAAAGTTTGCTACACCAACAGGGAAATTTGAGTTTACCTCCCTTTTAGGACAACAAAAAACTGGAACGGGCCTTCTGGCATTGGCAATCCCTGAAGAATCCAAGTGGTCTAATCCAAGTCTTGCCAAAAACTATCCCTATCATCTGCTGACGATCCATCCGCTGCGCTCGAATCACTCCCAGAATTATCATTTGTTTGAGGGGAAAGTGAAATTAAAAGTAGAAGTAGCGCAAAATATCGCCAATGAATTAGCGTTACAAAATGGCGATTACGTAAGAGTCTGGAATGACCGCGGTGAAGTATATGGTTATGTCTCGATTTTGCCAGCTGTACATCCTGACACAATCAATATCGACGAGGGAATATGGAAGGAATTCGGCGGGGCTGTCAATAATCTTACGTCAAGCAGGGAATCGGATAATGGTTTGGGAAGCACTTTATATGATTGTCTTGTGAATCTGGTGAAATTAAGTTAACTGTTGCCAAAGGCAGCAGTTTTTCTTGTTTTTTTATACATTAAAATCTATAATTGTGAAAGGCTTGTCTATTGAATAGTGAACTAATTTTTCAAATAGATTGACTTTTATTGAGGAGTGAACGTGAATGGCTTTAACAGCAGGTATTGTTGGACTGCCAAACGTGGGTAAATCGACATTATTTAATGCGATTACCCAGGCGGGGGCAGAATCAGCAAACTATCCTTTCTGTACGATCGACCCCAATGTAGGGATTGTTGAGGTACCCGATTATCGCTTGCAAAAATTAACGGAGCTTGTGCAGCCGAAAAAAACTGTTCCAACGGCATTTGAATTTACGGATATTGCAGGGATTGTAAAAGGTGCCAGCAAAGGTGAAGGATTAGGAAATAAATTCCTTTCCCATATTCGCGAAGTAGACGCCATCTGCCAGGTTGTCCGCTGCTTTGCAGATGATAATATTACCCACGTATCGGGCAAGGTGGATCCGATTTCTGATATTGAAACGATTAACTTGGAATTAATTTTGGCTGATATGGAATCAGTTGAAAAGCGGTTTGGCCGCGTAGAAAAATTGGCAAAGCAAAAAGATAAAGACGCTGCAGCAGAATTTGAAATTCTATCCATGCTTCGTGAAGCATTTGAAGCAGAAAAACCGGCGCGTTCCGTTGATTTTACAGAAGAGCAAATGAAGCTCGTGAAAAATTTACATTTACTGACCATTAAGCCTGTTTTATATGTGGCGAATGTAAGTGAAGATGATATTGCAGATTCATCCGATAATGAATATGTACAAAAGGTAAGGGAATATGCAGCTGCAGAAAATGCAGAGGTAATTGTCGTTTGTGCGAAAATTGAAGAGGAAATTGCTGAGCTTGAGGGTGAAGAAAAGGCAATGTTCCTTCAAGAGCTGGGAATTGAAGAATCAGGTCTTGATCAATTAATTCGTGCGGCTTACAGCCTGCTTGGTTTGGCTACTTATTTCACAGCAGGAGTTCAGGAAGTACGTGCCTGGACATTTAGAAAAGGGATGAAGGCACCGCAATGTGCGGGGATTATCCATTCTGATTTTGAACGCGGATTTATTCGTGCTGAAACCGTTTCTTATGCTGACCTTTTAGCGGCTGGCAGCTACAATGCAGCGAAAGAAGCCGGCAAGGTTCGCTTAGAGGGGAAAGAATACGAAGTAAAAGACGGAGACGTTATCCACTTCCGCTTTAATGTATAACTGATAAACAATTGTGACGACAGGAAAGGCCATTGCTTTTCCTGTTTTTCTATGGTATAATTTCAACTTGTGAGTAATGAATAATTGCTCCTTGCCCAAATAATGGGCCGCTTAGACCAAAAGGAGGTGCCTAAATATGAATAAGTACGAAATCATGTACATCATCCGCCCAAACATTGAAGATGAAGCGAAAAAGGCTCTTGTAGAGCGTTTTAACACAATTCTTCTTGACAATGGTGCGGAAACAGCTGAATCAAAGGATTGGGGTAAACGCCGTCTTGCATACGAAATCAACGATTTCCGTGACGGATACTACCAAATCGTTAAAACAAATTCTTCAGCTGCAGCAGTACAAGAATTTTCTCGTCTTGCAAAAATCAGCGAAGACATCATTCGTCATATCGTGATTAAAGAAGAAGCTTAAGTATAAATTTACCAAAAACGTTCCACGTGAAACATAGAGCGGAAGAAAAGGAGTTGATTCTGATGTTGAATCGTGTTGTACTTGTTGGCCGGTTAACGAAAGATCCGGAGTTGCGTTATACCCCTAGTGGAGTAGCTGTTGCTACTTTTACATTAGCAGTGAATCGCACATTTACAAACCAGCAAGGTGAACGTGAAACAGACTTTATTAACTGTGTTGTTTGGCGTAAACCTGCTGAAAATGTAGCGAACTTCTTGAAAAAGGGCAGCTTGGCAGGCGTTGATGGCCGTATTCAAACTCGTAACTATGAAGGACAGGACGGAAAACGTGTTTATGTTACCGAGGTATTGGCAGAAAGTGTTCAGTTCTTAGAACCAAAGGGCGCTTCCAGCAACAGAAACGACAACGATTATTTTGGTGCACCACCAAGAGAGCCGGAAGGAGCTCCTTTCGGCAGTCAGAATCAACGGCCTAATTCCAACCAGGGTTATACAAGAGTGAATGATGATCCATTTGCCGGAAGCGGTCAAATAGACATTTCAGATGATGATCTGCCATTCTAAAGTATACCTATTAAATCCATAAAGGAGGGACTATCCATGGCAGGAGGACGTAAAGGCGGACGCGCAAAACGCCGTAAAGTATGCTATTTCACAGCAAATGGTATTACAAACATTGATTACAAAGATGTGGATTTACTTAAAAAATTCATTTCTGAGCGTGGGAAAATTTTGCCACGTCGTGTAACTGGCACAAGCGCTAAATATCAACGTAAATTAACTGTAGCCATCAAACGTGCACGTCAAATGGCATTACTACCATTCGTTGCAGGCGAATAAGAATAGCGAGGCAGCTCGGGCTTAAAACCCTTGCTGTCTTTTTCTTTATTAGGTTGAATAGCTGTACATATCTAGCTAAAATATAGAGATAGGTTTCTATGATTGAGGTGAAGTTGTGAAAAATGTAAATAAACTTACGGAAGGTGCCATTCTTTTGGCAATCTTTGCTGTCTTAATTTTAATAACCATTTATGTTCCAATTATCGGTTCTTTCTTAAACCTTCTCTTGCCCTTGCCGTTTATCTTATTTTCAGCAAAAAACGATTTAAAATTGATTGGGGCCTTTACGATAGCTGCTGTCTTTATTTCTTTCCTTGCAGGGTCCTTTTTGGGAATTTCCATTACATTAATATATGGTATAACAGGGATTATATTGGGCTATTTGCTGCAAAAGAATCGCAGTAGGACGATGATTTTAATTGCAGGCTCACTTACTTTTTTAGCAGGTACTGTTATCTTTTATGTTGTCAGCGCTTCATTTTTCCATTTTGATATTATCCATGAAATAAAGGATGCATTTAAGCAATCATCTGCCATGTCGGAAAATATGCTAAAGGCCATGGGTAAAGCAGATCAGATCGAAACCATAAAAAAACAAAATGAAGATACCGTTAAAATGATTACCACGCTAGCACCAAGTTTTATGATTTTGGCTTCTATTATTATTGTGATGATTATCCAGTGGATTTGCTTTCCAATTGCTAAAAGATTTGGTGTCCAGATCCAACAATGGGGAAACTTCAGAAACCTCTCGCTGCCTAAAAGCCTTTTATGGTATTTTTTGATTGCGCTTGGAGCTAATTTTCTTTTCCATCCTCAAGATGGTACCTTTTTATACACAGTTATTCAAAATGCGGTATACATATTGGAAATGTTTCTAATGGTGCAAGGTCTTTCCTTTTTGCTGTTTATGCTCTATCAGAAATCAACACCAAAAGGCATTGGTATCATCATTGTACTTCTGGCTTTCACGATTCCGATCGTTCATTATATAATAATGTTATTAGGCATTACGGATTTGGGTTTTAACTTTAGAAAGCGATTTATTAATAAAGAGTAAGACTTGTGTTTAGGAGCTGACAAAATGCCTCCATTTTTAGAAAAGCGATCAAATCTTTACCCGTTTTATGGGTTAATTGGCGTTACGGTAGTATTGCTGGCTATCTTGTTTCTCTATAACCGGATCTTAAGTCTGGCTGGTCTTCTCCTGATGATTTTGCCGCTCTATTATATGGTGGTCGTTGGACGACGCCAGCGCGAGGAAATGGAGCAGTATATTTCGACCCTCTCCCATCGGGTGAAAAAGGTTGGCGAGGAGGCCCTGCTCGAGCTCCCTATTGGGATTATGCTGATTAATGAGGAGTACTATATTGAATGGACGAATCCATTTCTATCTTCCTGTTTTGATGAAGATACACTTGTGGGCCGATCGCTTTATGATGTTGCAGACCATTTGATTCCATTAATTAAGCAAGAAGTGGAAACAGAAATCATTACGCTTCATGATCGCAAGTTCCGTGTTGTTCATAAGCCGGATGAACGACTTTTGTATTTTTTTGATGTGACAGAACAGACTGAAATTGAAAAGATGTACCATGAGGAACGTACTGTCATTGCTATTCTCTTTTTAGATAATTACGATGATTTGACCCAGGGAATGGATGATCAGATGCGTGGGAGCATTAATAATTTAGTGACCTCCATTTTAAATAAGTGGGCAAATGATTATGGAATTTTCCTCAAACGGGTTTCATCCGATCGCTTTATCGGCATATTTAATGAAGGAATTCTCCAGTCTTTAGAAAAAGGAAAATTCACGATCCTTGATGAAATTAGAGAAATGACGTCAAAGCAAAACATTTCATTTACATTAAGTATCGGTGTTGGAACAGGGGTATCCTCGCTGCCAGAATTGGGCGTGTTAGCGCAATCAAGTCTTGACTTGGCATTAGGAAGAGGCGGCGATCAGGTAGCCATTCGATTGTCTAATGGAAAGGTGAAGTTTTTTGGAGGAAAAACAAATCCAATCGAAAAACGCACACGAGTAAGAGCACGGGTGATTTCACACGCTCTAAAGGATTTAGTAACAGCAAGTGATAAGGTCATGATTATGGGGCATAAAAATCCTGATATGGATTCGATTGGAGCCAGTATTGGAATTTATAAAGTGGCGCAAATGAATCAAAAGGATGCTTACATTGTCGTAAACATGCAGGAATTGGATAGCGGTGTAAAGCGACTGATGGAGGAAATCCGCCATCAGGAGCAATTATTCTCTCGATTTATCGGTCCAGAAGAAGCATTGGAAATTTCCACTGATAAAACACTGCTTGTGGTGGTTGATACTCATAAACCTTCATTGGTGATGGAGGAGCGTCTTTTAAATAAAATAGATCATGTTGTCGTAATTGACCATCACCGCAGAGGTGAGGACTTTATCACCAATCCGCTGCTTGTGTATATGGAGCCATATGCCTCTTCTACCTCAGAATTGGTAACCGAGTTTCTTGAATACCAGCCAAAAAGAGTTAAAATAGAAATGATTGAGGCAACTGCGCTTTTAGCAGGGATTATTGTGGATACAAAAAGCTTTACATTGAGAACGGGTTCCAGGACATTCGATGCCGCCTCCTATTTAAGGGCACATGGAGCTGACACGATCCTCGTTCAAAAATTTTTAAAAGAAGACGTGGGTACATATTTAAAGCGTGCCAAACTCATTGAGACGGTTTCCTTTTATCGCGACGGCATTGCCATTGCCAAAGGCAAGGAAAATGATGTAAATGACCAGGTGACGATTGCACAAACTGCCGATACTCTGTTGACAATGGAAGGTGTTCTTGCTTCCTTCGTCATTTCCAAACGCAATGAAGGGATTATTGGTATTAGTGCCCGCTCATTAGGAAACATCAATGTGCAAGTGATTATGGAAAGTTTAAAAGGCGGAGGCCATTTGACAAATGCGGCTACGCAATTAACGGGGCTGACCATTGAAGAAACGGAAACCCTGTTAAAGATAGCAATTGATGATTATTTTGAAGGGAGTAAAAAGGAATGAAAGTGATTTTTCTAAAAGATGTGAAGGGCAAAGGCAAAAAAGGAGAAGTGAAAAATGTATCCGATGGCTATGCCCATAACTTTTTAATAAAACAAGGGTTAGCAGTAGAGGCTACAAATGCAAATATGAGCACATTAGATGCCCAAAAGAAAAAGCAGGAAAAAGAAGCAGCTGAGGAACTGGCTGAAGCAAAAAGACTGAAAGAAAAGTTGGACCAAATTACAGTTGAATTAAATGCAAAAGCTGGTGAAGGCGGCAGATTGTTCGGTTCGATTACAACCAAGCAAATTGCAGAAGAACTTGAAAAAAAGCAGGGCATTAAAATTGATAAACGGAAAATGGAACTGGCTGATGCGATCCGCACTCTTGGACATACAAAAGTTCCAGTAAAGCTGCATCATGAGGTAACGGCTACATTAACTGTCCATGTTAAGGAAATTAAATAACAGCGCCCTTTTTAGGAAGATAATTTCCAGTGTGCAGCGCAGGGTGAACGTGTTAGAATAAAAATGTAATCAACGAGATGTGATCGGTTTTTACTGGTCACTTTTTTTCTTTGTTTAGTGAGAAAAACATTTTAAGGTTTATCTAATATCCTCTTAAAATAGGAGGTTTTTAATAAATGAGTGATTTATTTGCAGATCGTATGCCGCCGCAAAATGTTGAGGCGGAGCAAGCTGTTTTGGGGGCCATATTCCTTGAGCCCTCCGCTTTAACAATGGCTTCGGAAATCCTAATTCCAGAAGACTTTTATCGAGCAGCACACCAAAAAATCTTTAATGTCATGCTGAAACTTTCCGATCAGGGCAAAGCCGTTGACCTTGTTACCGTAACAGAGGAGCTGGCAGCAGCAAAACTGATTGAAGATACAGGCGGTGTCAGCTATTTAAATGAACTTTCTGGGGCAGTCCCGACAGCTGCCAATATTGAATATTATGCTAGAATTGTAGAAGAAAAATCACTGCTTCGTAGATTGATCCGGGCAGCAACCAATATTGCTACAGATGGTTATACCCGTGAAGACGAGGTTGAGGCTGTCCTTAGTGAAGCGGAAAAAAGTATTTTGGAAGTCGCACAGCGGAAAAATGCCGGAGCGTTTCATGATATTAAAGATGTCTTAGTTCGGACGTATGACAATATTGAGGAAATGCATAAACGCGTTGGCGACATTACGGGCCTTGAGACAGGCTTCGTCGAGCTTGACCGGATGACAGCTGGATTTCAGCGCAATGACTTAATCATTGTTGGTGCCCGTCCTTCTGTTGGTAAAACAGCATTTGCCTTAAATATTGCGCAAAATGTTGCTAAAAATACTGGTGAAAATGTTGCCATCTTTAGTCTTGAGATGGGAGCTGAACAGCTTGTGATGCGTCTTCTTTGCGCTGAAGGGAATATCGATGCCCAAAGACTTCGTACCGGTTCACTGACAGAGGAGGACTGGGGGAAACTGACGATGGCCATGGGGAGTTTGTCAAACACGGGGATCTTTATTGACGATACCCCTGGAGTGAGAATAGCTGATCTTCGTTCGAAATGCCGCCGCTTAAAGCAAGAGCATGGTTTAGGGATGATTTTAATTGACTATCTGCAGCTTATTCTAGGAAGTGGCCGATCTGGGGAAAATCGTCAGCAGGAAGTATCGGAAATTTCTCGTTCCTTAAAGCAATTAGCCCGTGAACTGAAAGTGCCAGTTATTGCCCTATCACAGCTTTCCCGTGGTGTGGAGCAGCGTCAGGATAAGCGCCCAATGATGTCTGATATTCGTGAATCAGGAAGTATTGAGCAGGACGCGGATATTGTTGCCTTCTTATACCGTGATGATTACTATGATAAAGAATCAGAGAATAGGAATATTATTGAGATTATTATTGCCAAGCAGCGTAACGGTCCAGTTGGAACGGTGCAGCTGGCGTTTGTGAAAGAGTATAATAAATTCGTAAATTTAGAGAGACGTTTTGATGATTCCATGGCTCCGCCAGGCGCTTAACGTTTTCATGAAGGGGTCAGCCAATTTCTATTATTGGCTGGCCCTTTTTTCATAGGTTTATAGTTATACGAACATATTTTATTATACTACTATAAAACGTTCGTGTTTAGTTGCTTTTTATGGCCAAAATTGCTAAACTAAGATGGTGTTAATTAAGTATTTACGTAAAAGGGAAATGAATCCTGCTGACTTACGAACCTTTTTATAGCGGTTCGGGTTGAATAAATCGCCTTTGGGACTTAAATTCCTTATGGCTAAAATTTGTGGAGGTGCCTATCATGACATCAGTAGTTGTTGTTGGTACACAATGGGGAGACGAAGGGAAAGGGAAAATTACCGATTTTCTTTCAGAAAATGCAGAGGTTGTTGCGCGTTATCAAGGTGGTAACAATGCAGGCCATACCATTAAATTTAACGGTGAAACTTATAAACTGCATTTAATTCCGTCTGGGATCTTTAATAAAGAAAAAATTTGCGTTATCGGCAATGGTATGGTTGTGGATCCAAAGGCGCTTATTCAAGAACTTGCCTATTTACATGAAAAGGGCGTTACGACAGAAAATCTCCGAATCAGCAATCGTGCCCACGTGATTTTGCCTTATCATTTAAAATTGGATGAGGTAGAAGAAGAAAGCAAAGGGGCAAACAAAATTGGCACCACGAAAAAGGGAATCGGTCCTGCTTATATGGATAAAGCTGCCCGCGTTGGAATACGGATTGCCGATTTGTTGGACAAGGAAATCTTTGAAGAAAAATTAGAACGGAATCTTGTTGAAAAAAATCGTTTATTTGAACGAATTTATGAAGTGGAAGGCTTTAAAAAAGAAGAAATTCTTGACGAATACTATGAGTATGGTCAACAAATTAAGCAATATGTATGCGATACTTCTGTTGTGTTAAATGACGCATTAGATGAAGGCCGACGCGTCCTTTTTGAAGGCGCTCAAGGTGTTATGCTGGATATTGACCAAGGAACGTATCCGTTTGTTACATCATCCAATCCAGTTGCTGGTGGTGTCACAATTGGCTCAGGAGTTGGCCCGACAAAAATTACCCATGTGGTGGGTGTATGTAAAGCCTATACTTCCCGTGTTGGTGATGGCCCATTCCCAACTGAACTCCATGATGAAATTGGCAGCCGAATCCGCGAAGTGGGCCGTGAATATGGCACTACTACCGGTAGACCTCGCCGTATCGGCTGGTTTGACAGTGTGGTTGTCCGCCATGCCCGGCGTGTTAGCGGCTTAACAGATCTTTCTCTAAATTCTATTGACGTATTAACGGGAATTGAGACTTTGAAGATCTGTACAGCTTACCGTTTCAAGGATGAAATCATTACGGAATATCCGGCCAATCTAAAGATCTTATCACAATGTGAGCCTATTTATGAGGAGCTTCCAGGCTGGACTGAAGATATTACTGGCTGCAAGTCATTGGATGAACTGCCTGCGAATGCACGTCATTATGTTGAACGTGTTACACAGCTTACAGGAATTCCGCTATCAACCTTCTCTGTAGGTCCGGACCGTGCTCAAACCAATGTCGTGTGCAATCCTTGGAGACAAGTGTAAAGTAGAATTGAAGCTCCTCCTATTGAGGAGCTTCAACTTTTTAAATATTTTTTTAAAAAAGTATTGCCTAAATAGTAGAATACATGATAATATAAAAAACGTCGCTAAGAGATAATGAAAATTAGTAATGTACGAGCCATTAGCTCAGTTGGTAGAGCATCTGACTTTTAATCAGAGGGTCGAAGGTTCGAGTCCTTCATGGCTCACCATTTTAATAAGTAATGGCCCCTTGGTCAAGCGGTTAAGACACCGCCCTTTCACGGCGGTAACACGGGTTCGAATCCCGTAGGGGTCATCGGCATTTGACGGTCGGCAAATGGCTGGCAAGGACGGTCTCCTTGCTGACTGTCAATAATATTCGGTCTGGTAGTTCAGTTGGTTAGAATGCCTGCCTGTCACGCAGGAGGTCGCGGGTTCGAGTCCCGTCCAGACCGCCATTTATACATAATGTAGTATGGCTCAGTAGCTCAGTCGGTAGAGCAAAGGACTGAAAATCCTTGTGTCGGCGGTTCGATTCCGTCCTGAGCCATCCAAAGAAGCTTGCATTTGCAGGCTTTTTTTGTTGTTTTAATTTAATGCTCCTCCGTCAGAGACCTGTTTTCACTTTTGCAAGAGCCTGACTGCTAGGGGTTTGCTGAATGGTATGATTCTTTTTATGTTCATTCACCACATGATCATAATGACAAATTAGTTGATCAAAAATTGCTTCCCATCTTTGTGTTAAAGCGTATTTCCTTCCCTCTATCCCCATTTGTTTCCGTAAGCTCTCATTAATTAATAGTGAATGAATGGCCTGGGCGAACTCTTGTGGGCGTGCAGGTGTACATAATTCCCCCGTTTTACCAGCATTAATGATATTTTTCACACCCCCAGAATTGGCGCAAATGGCAGGTGTACCGCTGGCAAGTGCCTCAAGTACAACATTCCCGAAAGTTTCTGAAGAAGAAGGAAAAACAAACAGGTCGGACGCTGAGTATACTTCAGCAAGTGAATTCCCTGATAAATAGCCAGTAAATAGCATATTTTCGGGAGCTGTGTGCTGTAACTCTTCTCGAAGAGGACCATCACCAACCACCAACCACTGTATATGCTGATTTATTTCATCAGGTAATAATTTAGCTGCATGGAGAAACGTGATCACATCCTTTTCGGGTGCCAGTCTTCCAGCATACGTAATAAGGAACTTTTTAGAAATACCATATTGTTTGCGAATAGAATCATGATGATAAAAAGGATGAAATAATTCGCAATTAACTCCGCGTGTCCAAATGTCCAAGTTTTGAAATCCATGTTTCTGAAGCTGATGCATAGTTTCATGGGAAGGAACAAATATTTTTTTACAAGGCCGGTAAAACCAAAGCATGTATTTCCATAAAAGTTTTGAAAGAAAGGATAGGTTGTAAAAAGTTAAATAAGAATCGAAATTCGTATGATAGGAGCCAACAAGAGGGATTTTTAGTTTTCGGGAAAAGTAAGTGCCGCAAAGTCCCATCGTAAAAGGAGTAACTACATGGATTACATCTGGTGCAAAATTCTGAAGCTCTTTTTTAATAAAAAGGGGATTGGGTATGGCTAAGCGACATTCAGGATATAAGTAAAATGGCAAACTTTTAATACGGAGAATATGCGTGTCGTTGCTATCATTGTCATAAGAATAGGGTGCAAAAATTTTAAAAGAAATATGTTTTTCTTCTAAATAAGCAGTCAAACGTTTAAGTGTACGGGCAACACCGTTAATTTCCGGATAGAAGGTATCAGTGAAAATGGCAATTTTCATAGTAGCTCCCTCCTGTTTCCTTCTCACATACATAATAAATAAAAACTACCAGCTCCTGTTAGTGCTCCGAGAACTCCACCGGCAATAACATCTGAAGGATAATGAAGGCCTAAGTAGATCCTTGATAATCCTACGCAAAGGGCCATTGGCAGAAGGATTACTGCAAGACTAGGCATAAATAAAACATACGGAATAATAACAGAAAAGATAGCTGTTGTATGCCCGGAAGGAAAAGATGGATCCTGTAACGGATTAGGAAGAACCATAATTTGATCCAACGTCAGATACGGTCTTTTTCGGGGTAGCAGCTGTTTTGCGATATGCACAGGTATGTGACTGGCCGTTAAGGCAAGGGCACTGGAAACGGCCGTTAAGCTAGTGCTGTGAGGTGAGAAAAGCAAGAGGAGGAGTGTTGCAGCAATTGTCAATCTTGCTCCTCCAAAATGGGTGATGGATCTGAAAAAAAGATTGAGCAGTCTTTTATCAAAATGGCGATTTACCTTTTGAAATAACTGACATTCGAAATGATAAAATGCATGGAACATTTTGGTCATTGGCTTCTTTCCTTTCTAAAATAATGATCCATCCTTTATGATTTGCCCCTTCTGATCAATGGCAGGTCTTCCTACAGAAATATACGTAATAGGGTATTTTTGAACTTCTTGAAGGGAATAGCAGTTTCTCCCATCAATAATAATTGGGCGTTTCATATTGGTTGAAAATACATCCAACGGAACATGCTTAATTTGATCCCACTCTGTCGCAATAATAGCAAAATCGGCACCATGTAGTGCAGAGGGAATATCGGAAGCGTAGGAAATGGAATTCCCCATCATTTTCTGAAAATTAGGAGTAGCAACGGGATCATAGGCTGTTACATATGCCCCTTCCTCAAGCAGCTCCTTTGCGATAATGAGGGAGGTGGATTCTCGTACATCATCTGTATCAGGCTTATAGGCTAAACCAAGTAAGGCTGCCTTTTTATTTTGCAGCGGCCCTAGTAGTTCTTTTGCCTTCACAATTGGAAGGGAGTGCTGGCGTCTATTTACCTTCATAACTGCCTCTAACAATTCAAAACGTTGTTCATTACATCCAGTAAGCTGTAAAAGGGCATTTGTATCTTTTGGCAAACAAGAGCCACCAAAACCAATCCCTGCTTGGAGAAAGGGGAATCCAATTCTTTTATCAGAGCCCATTCCATATGCTACCTCTTCAATATTTGCTCCAACTTTTTCGCAAATGCTGGCAATTTCATTAATAAAACTAATTTTTGTTGCTAAAAAGGCATTGGAGGCATATTTAATCATTTCAGCGCTTTTAAGATCTGTTTTTAATATCGGAATTTTCAATGGGAGATAAAGTTGTTCCATTATATTGGCTGCTTCAGGATTATTTGTTCCGATCACGATTCGATCACCATGAAAGAAATCATACACAGCGGAACCTTCACGGAGAAATTCCGGATTAGACACGACTTCTGCTAGAATATTATCGGGTTTACGGCTGTTAATGATCTGATGAATGATGTCATTTGTTCCAACCGGAACCGTACTCTTTGTACAAATTACCACATCATTTTCAATATGGTGAGCGATTGTAAAAGCAGCCACATATAGATATTTCAAGTCAATGGAACCGTTATCGGTTTCGGGCGTCCCCACAGCAATAAAAATGATTTCCGCATCGGAATAAGCGAGGTCAGGATCCATTGTAAAACGAAGTCTTCCGTTACCAAGATTTTTTTCTAAGAGCGATGGTAATCCTGGTTCATAAATAGGGGATATGCCATTTTGGAGCATTTCGATTTTTTCTTTTTGAATGTCTGTAGTTATTACCTGATGTCCTAATTCAGCTAGACAAACGCTTGTGACAAGCCCAACATATCCTGCTCCAGTAACGGTGATCTTCATCCAATCCCTCCAATAATTTTGTTTCCACCATTTTATAAGAAAAATGTTTGGATAGTATTAACTCCGTGTAATAAGAGTGTAAAGATTGTGTATTTTTGGAAAAATCAATGGTGTTTTTCTTTAAATTTGTACGAAAGTATTCATTACATATCCAATTCAGCAAAGTACTTCTGCAGATTTTTTCGGGGGAGATATCAGTCGTGTCCTTGTTACGCGTATTCACTTCAAAGGAGGTCCGATCGGCTAAAAAACCATAACTAGGCTAATACTAGTTTCGCCCAATCCTCTCTCTTAAGCCGCAAAATAAATAGAAGAAAGTCTCTAGTCTGATTACTAGAGGCTTTTTCTATTTACTTCTTCCAGTTAATGTGAATTGCTAGTAAAAGATGAATTTAAGCCGAAACAGTGGTAAAGTAAAATAGAATAACCATGACTATTCACTTCATTTGTAAAAATATAGGATTGAAGAAGGGGGAAATGGTATGGAAAAGAAAATTCTTGTTGTTGATGATGAAAAGCCGATTGCAGATATTCTGCAGTTTAATTTAAAAAAAGAAGGGTACAGTGTTCACTGTGCTTATGATGGAAATGAAGCTTTACAATTAGTGGAGGAAATCCAACCGGATTTAATTCTATTAGATATAATGCTCCCATTAAGAGATGGCATGGAAGTATGCCGTGAAGTCAGGAAGAAATATGATATGCCGATCATTATGCTGACTGCAAAGGATTCAGAAATTGATAAAGTGCTTGGTCTTGAGCTTGGTGCTGATGATTATGTAACGAAGCCGTTTAGTACAAGAGAATTAATTGCTCGAGTAAAAGCTAATCTACGCCGCCATAATACAAGTATTGCCCAAGCAGAAGAAGAAAATGATACAAATGAAATTGCCATTGGTTCGCTGGTTATTCACCCGGACGCATATGTTGTATCAAAACGCGGGGAAACGATCGAATTGACACACCGGGAGTTTGAATTGCTCTACTATTTGGCGCAGCATATTGGCCAGGTCATGACGAGGGAGCACCTGCTACAGACCGTATGGGGCTATGATTACTATGGTGATGTCCGAACCGTCGATGTAACAGTAAGACGATTAAGGGAAAAAATTGAGGATACTCCCAGCCATCCAGCTTGGATTGTAACGCGACGCGGAGTTGGATATTATTTGCGGAATCCTGAACAGGAGTAATGCTCTTTGATGAAAAAGCTTGGTTTCTTTCGATCAATACATGTAAAGTTTGTCATCATCTATGTGCTCCTTATATTAGTAGCGATGCAAATTATCGGGGTGTATTTCGTCAAGCAGCTCGAGCAGACATTAAGAACTAATTTTCAAACATCGCTCAAAGAACGAGTAAATTTGCTTGCTTACAATATTCGTGAGGAAATGGAAAAGGAAAGAAAGCCAGAAGACCCTACACTTGAGGAAGAAATCAAAAAAATGCTTCGTGATTTTAAAGCGGTAGATATCTCGGAGGTTCAAGTTATTGAGGGCAGGTCCTTAAAAATCCTTGGGACATCTGATCCGAATAATCAAGGGGTTGTGGGTGAAAGAACGACAGTCCTTCGCATTAAACAAGCCATGGTTTTAGAAGAGGACCAAAGCAGTATTTTAATTGATCCACAAACAGGGCACCGTATTTGGGTGCTTGCCACTCCGATTAAATCTGGCAAAAAGGTAATTGGAGTCATCTATCTTGTTGCAAAAATTGAAAGTGTTTTTGAACAGATGAAGACCATCAATAATATTTTTTCATCAGGAACGGGTATTGCCCTGGCGATTACAGCTGCTTTAGGTATTTTATTGGCACAAACGATTACCAGACCGATTGCCGATATGAAGAAGCAGGCCTTAGCAATGGCTAAGGGGAATTTTTCTCGCAAAGTAAAAGTATATGGCAATGATGAAATTGGGACTCTGGCAGTTACGTTCAACAATTTAACAAAGAAGCTTCAGGAAGCTCAGGCAATGACAGAAGGTGAACGAAGAAAGCTATCTTCTGTCCTTTCACATATGACCGATGGTGTTATCGCCACAGATCGCAAAGGCAGAGTAATTTTAATCAATGACCCCGCAGCGGAAATGTTGAATGTTTCACGTGAAACAGTGTTGTCCCAGCCGATGGTTTCTTTGTTAGATTTGGAAGGAACCCATACATTTGAAGATTTGTTAGAGGAAGAGGGCTCTTTAATTTTAGACTACAGCACAAAGAAGAAATCGTATATTCTCCGGGCTAGTTTTTCAGTTATTCAAAAAGAAACTGGATTCGTCAACGGATTAATTGCTGTACTGCACGATATTACCGAACAGGAAAAAATTGAAACTGAAAGAAGAGAGTTTGTCGCCAATGTTTCCCATGAATTAAGAACACCGTTAACGACTATGAGGAGCTATTTGGAGGCACTCGCAGATGGAGCATGGCGGGATGAAGAAATTGCCCCGAACTTTTTAGAAGTAACTAGAACGGAAACAGAACGAATGATACGCCTTGTCAATGACTTGCTGACCCTTTCGAAAATGGACAGTACAGATTATCAAATGAAGCCGGAGTGGGTAAACTTTGTACCATTCTTTGACCATATTATTGATCGATTTGCCATGTCAAAAGAGCAAAATGTCACCTTTAAACGCCTGCTTCCGGACCATGGAATCTATGTAGAAGTTGATGAAGATAAAATGACTCAGGTTTTATACAATATCATTTCAAATGCTTTAAAGTATTCACCTGAAGGCGGTCAGGTTACCTTCGTGATGCAAGATATGGAAGATCAAATAATCGTCAGTATTTCAGATCAAGGGATTGGAATTCCAAAAGAAAATATTGAAAAAATCTTCGATCGATTTTATCGTGTCGATAAAGCAAGATCAAGGAAAATGGGCGGTACGGGTTTAGGACTAGCCATTGCCAGAGAAATTGTAAATGCACATGGAGGGCATATTTGGGCAACCAGTGAGGAAGGAAAAGGAACCACCATATCTTTTTCACTTCCATACGATCGTACGGAAGAGGATGAATGGTCATGAGATATGAGACGATTAAATCAGTAGTCTTAACAATATTGGTCATGCTAAGCATTCTACTAACCTGGAACCTTTGGACGTACCAGCCTCACTATGAA
Organism: Neobacillus endophyticus; assembly: GCF_013248975.1. Taxonomy (GTDB): domain Bacteria; phylum Bacillota; class Bacilli; order Bacillales; family Cytobacillaceae; genus Neobacillus; species Neobacillus endophyticus. The sequence goes on along the minus strand of NZ_JABRWH010000001.1, from coordinate 1,620,824 downwards.
ACAATGGAAGGCAGTAATTATGTAGCAGAGGTAACATTAAGCGAGAAGCAAGAAGTTCAAAAAATTGTTCAGCCGGATCTGATTCTTTTCCATATAAAGGGTGAACATTATGGGACCAATAATCCCGGAGAACTTGATAAAGTGATCAAAGAGCTAAGCAAGTGGACGTTTACCGATATCAAGGATGTTACCTCCAAAGTGACTAGCATAAAAGAATTAATGTACGGGCCAGGAAAAGCGGAGATTGACTTTGCTGGAGATGTGCCGATTGAATTATATCGCAGTGTACTGAACATTGAAGCGAAGAAGCTCCCTTCATTCACTTTTAATCGAATTGTGATCAATGTAGGGAACAGCGAGAAGGAAAATGGGGTGGCTTACTTTGTTTCCACTGATAGCCAAAAGGTGTATATGGGGCATATATCACTGGCTAATGTCAATCAATTTAACCGTGAGTTTGTAAAAAATGCCGCTCATTATCCACGTTATTTCGCTTATGAAGCATCTGAAAAACAAACCTTTTTCCTGCCAAACGATGAAACAAAGGTGACCACCTATAAGTATTACCTGTCACCCCTTAATTCAGAAGAGTTCAAGGATGCTCTTTTCAGCGACCCAAGCTTTGTGCAAAAAAGTATTTTAAAACATAGTGAAGAGTATACGAACGGCTCCAGTAAAATGACAGTCAATAACCAAAGCAATATGCTTCTGTATGTGAATCCAACTGCGGAAGATAATTTTATTGATACGCCTTACGATTTAGTGAAACGAAGTATCGATTTTGTCAATGAACATGGCGGCTGGACAGACGATTTTCGTTATGTTTCGCAAAATATTTATAGAAGCTCGGTTTCCTTCCGATTATATAGCATGAATGGGTACCCAGTATTTAATGATACAGGACTTTCGGAAATTGAAGAAATGTGGGGCCAAAACGAAATCAATAAATATGTACGGCCAAATATCTCGCTGGATCTTCCGCTGACATCTGAGATGCAAATGGTTACACTGCCTTCAGGACATGATGCTTTGAAGATGCTGTTAAGTAAGAAGAACTTTAGGCCCGAGCTTCTGGAAGACTTAGTCATCGGATATCAGATGGAAAGAGATTCGAGTGAAAATAGGCTGATCCTCTTAGAACCAGCCTGGTTTTATCGATATGATAAAACTTGGAGCGAGATAACGACGGATGATCTGGGAGGAATGATGCATGGATTGGAGTAAAATCAAAACGATTTTTATCGTGACATTTTTGATTTTAGACGTGTATTTACTCTTTCAATTTCTGACGATTCGTGATGCTAATAAATATGAAATTGCAACGGAGGCTCCATTTGAGGAAAAATTAAAAGCTGACGGCATTAAATATGTTGATCTGCCAAAGGCTCAAATTAAGGCGCAATACCTTAGTGCAAAGCCAAAAGTATTTACCAAAAATGATGTTGCCAAGCTCAAAGGACAAGTGGCTGCCATAAGCGGCGATTCAGCAACAACTCTTCAAGTATCGCTTGAGAAGCCGCTGCAGCTCAGCTCCAAGTTCGACCCAGTGGATCTTTCTGGCTTTTTAAAGGATGATGTCCTTTATGGCGACAAGTATCAATTCTGGGAAAAGGATGATAAAGCCAGGACCATAACTTATTTTCAACAGTTTGAGGATTCACCATTATACCAGAATATCAATGGAATGATTACGTTTTATTATAATCCGAGAAATCAACTTGTGTCCTACCAGCAAACCTATATGGAGGGATTTGAAAAGTTAACGGCCAAAGAGGAAATCCTCCCTCCATTAAAGGCGATTGAAACGTTGCATCAAAAGGGAGTATTAAAGCCGAAAAGTAATATAACAAAGATTGAACTGGGATACTCAACGCTTGTGCAATTAGCAGCTTCTCAAGTGCTGACCCCTACATGGCGCTTTGTCATTAATGACAAGGAAAGCCTGTTCGTAAATGCGTTTGAGGGACAAATTATCCAGTTTAATAGTGACGAAAAAACAAGTGTGGAGTGAGGAAGTATGTCTTTTAGTTATAGCATCCTGGCAAGCGGAAGTACGGGTAATGCTTTTTATGTAGAATCTGAAGAGCATTCCTTTTTAGTAGATGCCGGGTTTAGCGGCAAGCAGATGGAAACACTTTTTCAGCAAATTGACCGCGACATTAGCAAGCTTTCCGCCATTTTCGTCACACATGAACATAGTGATCATATTAAAGGAATTGGTGTTCTCGCCCGCAAATACAAATTGCCCGTTTATGCGAATGCAAAAACATGGCAGGCGATGGATAGCTTGGTTGGAGAGATCCCAACGGAGCAGAAGTTTGTTTTTAATATGGAGACAGTCAAAAGCTTTGGCTCTGTGGACATTGAATCATTTGGTGTTTCCCATGATGCGGCAGAACCAATGTTTTATATTTTCCATCATGAAGGGAAAAAACTTGTGCTTATCACAGATACGGGCTATGTTAGTGACAGGATGAAAGGCATTATTACCAACGCGGATGTATATGTATTTGAGTCGAATCATGATGTGCAAATGCTGAGGATGGGAAAATATCCTTGGAACATTAAACGAAGGATTTTAAGTGACGTCGGCCATGTTTCTAATGAAGATGCGGCTTTTGCCATGAGTGATGTTATTGGAGACAGGACGAAAAGAGTGTATCTTGCCCATTTAAGTCTCGACAATAACATGAAGGATTTGGCCAGAATGTCGGTTTCACAAACGCTTCATAGCCGCGGAATCATTGTTGGAGAACAATTTGATCTATACGATACAGATCCCAAAACTCCAACGATCTTGACCGCGGTATAATATATTGAAAAATTGGAAAAAAAGAGTGATAGGCTATTCATTTTTATAGTCTTCACTCTTTTTTATTTTTTGCCGATAGGAAGTGTTCCTATCAGCGATGGATACAACTACGTCTTTAGTCTTTGCCCTTTTGGGGGGCGCAATTTGCGAGTTTTCTTTTAAAAAATATAAATAGAGTTTGAAAGATTTAATGAACTGTTGCTTTGTTTGGGGACCTTATGGACAAATGAATAGAGATGGCAGTCATATTGAAAGAGAGGAATGGTGAAATAAATGGGGTATTATGATGATCAATCGCCAAATCGCTATATGGGGCACTCACGCAGCAAAGGCGGCTTTTTTATTGCCAGTTTAACTGGAGCTATTCTTGGAGCCTTGATCGTTATTTTTGCGATACCGATCTTATCGAGTCAGGGAATGCTTCCATATAGAGTTGAACCAAACGGAAGTACAGACATGGGAACAACTAATAATAATTCGCAGAATATGGTTCATAAACAGGAGGCATATGAAGTAACGACAGATACAACAAAAGCCGTTGACAAAACGGAGAATGCTGTCGTAGGTGTTACCAATATTCAAGCAACCAAATCCAACTTTTGGTCCGATAATAGCAACAATGGTTCGGAACAAGAAGCTGGGTCGGGCTCTGGTGTCATCTATAAAAAGGCAGGAAATAAGGCATACGTCGTGACGAACCATCATGTTGTTGAGGGCGCGAACAAGCTGGAGGTAACACTGAATGATGGAACTAAACTTCCAGCCCGTTTACTGGGCAGTGATATTTGGTCTGACTTAGCTGTGCTTGAAATTGACGGAAGTAAAGTCACAGATGTTGCTGTTTTCGGAGATTCTGATACGTTAAAACTTGGGGAACCGGTTGTAGCAATCGGAAATCCGCTTGGTCCAACCTTTTCAGGTTCTGTTACCCAGGGGATTATCTCCGGTTTAAAAAGGACAATTCCGGTGGATATCAATCAAGATGGCACTGTGGATTGGCAAGCAGAAGTATTACAAACAGACGCCGCCATTAATCCAGGAAATAGCGGCGGTGCTTTAATCAATATGGAAGGCCAGGTCATCGGGATCAATTCGATGAAAATTGCCCAGAATGCGGTAGAAGGAATTGGATTGTCGATTCCGATCAACTCAGCAAAACCAATTATTGATGATCTTGAGAAATATGGCAGTGTCAAGCGGCCATATATGGGAGTAGATCTCAAATCTGTGGATGAAATACCTGCATACTATCAATCAAGTGCATTAAAGCTCCCTTCTAATGTGAATTATGGAGTGGCTGTCCGAAGTGTGGAGCCAAATTCTCCTGCAGCAAAAGCAGGATTGCACGAGTTGGATGTCATTGTTGAAATGGACGGAGAGAAAATTAACGACGTTCTTGAACTGAGGAAACACTTATATGAGAAAAAGAAAGTCGGCCAAAAAATGACGATTAAATTTTATCGAAATGGTAAGCTTCTTGAAACATCATTAACACTGACGGGAAGTAGTACACAATAAACGGGAGAGTGTGATTCACTCTCTTTTTTTGTGGTATGATGATGAAGGCGTTTTGTGGAGGTATTGTCACAAGATGGCTAGGTAAAAATAGTGGTATAAATGGTTTGGCAGGTGAAAAAGAGATGGTATATTGCTGTGAGGAACATGTGGATATTGCGTTAGATAAAATTGTCTATGAGTATGAAACATTTCCGGTGTTAACAAAAATAGATGTGGATAACTTATCAACAAGCTGTGAATTTTGTCGAAATATAGCTATATATGTTGTGGCGAACAAGTGATTCCATACAAAATGTGGACAAAAAATGTGTATATGTGGATAACTTCTGTGGATATCTTGTTTGTAAGCTGTTTGTAATTAAAAAATAAAGGGCTGTGGATTGTGAATATCTCCATAATTACGGTTGGCAAATTAAAAGAAAAATATTTAATCCAGGGAATTGCTGAATATCTAAAACGATTGACTGCCTATGCAAAAGTAGACATGATCGAGGTAGCAGACGAAAAAGCGCCAGAGGAATTGAGCGAACTGGAAATGATTCAGGTAAAGCAAAAGGAAGGCGAACGGATTTTAGCAAAAATAAGCCAAGACACATATGTCATTGCCCTGGCCATTCAGGGGAAAATGCAATCATCTGAGGAACTGGCAGAAACATTAGACAAACTCGCTACATACGGAAAAAGCAAAATTGCTTTTATCATCGGCGGCTCACTGGGGCTGAGCGATGAAGTATTAAAACGGTCCAATGAGAAGTTATCCTTCTCCAAGATGACCTTCCCCCATCAACTGATGAGGCTGATCTTGGTGGAGCAAATTTATCGGGCGTTTCGGATTAATCGAGGTGAACCGTACCACAAATAGAGGCAAAAAAAGTTGTAGATAAGGTGGATATTTACTGTTATAAGCAGGAATGGAAGGTGAGAAATTGCCTTCTTTTTCTGTATCTAAATATAATGTGTGAATAAGTGTAAATGTTTTGGAAATGTTAACTTCCATAAAATCAAATTCAAGTTCCACTTTGTCAATATGACGCTGACGATCAGTTGATCGTCCTATCGTAACTCTCTTAACTAAGAGTTGGAGCAGTTGCTTTTGTTTCTCTCTACTTGAAGATCTGTACACTTCTAAAAATTTTTCTAATAGATTCCGAACCAATTCAGGTGGAATAACTTTTGTATCGGATTTACTTATTTCTAATATCAAGTTGTTCTTTGTTTGTTCGAGTGCATTTTTTTCAGAAGTTACTTGCTGTAAACGTTCTTGTAGAATGGAAACTGGAAATAGATTTTGCTCAAAAGCTTCTAAATATTTATTCTGACGTTCAAGTACTTCTTTTAATTTTAAATCAATATCTGCCAAATCCTTTTTTATATTTATTAAGGATTCAATTGAGTTTTTGGTTAGTGAGCAAAGGACTTCCTGAAATTTTTGCTTATCAGATAGAAAACAATTTATGCGTTCTATTAGATCATTTTCGGAATCATATGCTTTAACGGAATTCGCTCTACAGGCTGCAGAACCTTTGTTATGAAAATCACTACAAACGTAATACCGGTGCTTTCTTTTGGTCCCGTCACTCAAGGTATAAGTAGTAATTGACGGAACCATACCTTGCCCACAATCAGGACATCGCAAAATACTACTCAATAAAAATGGTTCGTTAGATTGTCTCTGCTTAAACGATTTACTCTTTCTTTTGGATTGGACAAGGCTCCAAAGTTCGTCATTGATTATCGCTTGATGCTGTCCTTGCACCAGAATAGGATTTTCATTTCTACCTCTTCTACGCTTTTTATCCCAATTTTCAACTTTTAACCAACTAATCTTACCGTTATAGACTGGGTTATCTAAGATAGTAGCAACTCCGTTGATAGAGAAATGGCTGTCACGCTTGGTTCGATAGCCTTCTTTATTAAGTTGATTGGTAATCGCTCTTAAACCATGTCCTTGTGAGTACAGAGTGAAAATCAGTTTTACTACTTCGGACTCATCTTTGTTTATTACTAGTTCCTTTTCTACTGAGTCATATCCGAATAATATACCGCCATTCCAAGAGCCTTCTAAAGCCCTTTGTTTCATACCAAGCTTTACGTTTTCTGATAGCGTATTTCGTTCCATTTCTGCAATAGAGGCCATAAGCTGAACTACTAGACGTCCTATTGGACTACCAGTATCAAAGTTCTCCGAGTAAGAGATAAACTTTACTCCATAATCCTCAAATTTATCTAACAGAGTAAGAGTGTCCAACATATTTCGCGATAAACGTGAGATTTTCCATACAAGGACTGCTTGAAATTTGTCATTTTCAACATCTACTACAAGTCTTTGCATAGCAGGGCGACCTTTAATTGATTTTCCGCTTATCCCTTCGTCTATATATTCTTCAGCTATTTCCCAGTTATACAATGTAGCATACTGCCGGAGCGTCTGCAGTTGTGCTGTTATACTATATCCCTCTGTAGCCTGTTCTTCAGTACTAACGCGAGCATAAATAGCAACTTTCTTTATCTCCATATGATTACCTCCTTTGAATTAATCATACAATGGAAAATAAAAAAGGAGAAAGGACAGTTTGCCTTTCTCCTAAACCAATGATAAGTCATCAGGGCTAAAGTTGTAAGTTATACTTTTAATCTGGCGATCTTTAGTTGTATCTCCTTTATAAACATCAATCTCTTTAATTAAATAATTTAAAAGTGATTTTTTTTCTGCATCTGTAATTGTTTCATAAAAATCAAGAAAATTTACTGCACAGAAATTAATTATATCGCAAGATGCATGATCTTCTTTAAACCTTATTTGTCTTTTTATTTCTTCTAGTTGCATATTCCTTTCATTTAAATCTTCTTGATGAGAAAAGAGTTTATTTTTTAATAGTTCTTCGTCTAGGGAGAGGGAAGAATCGTCCATTAGATCAATAACCGTAAGCATCTTTTCTTTAATGTGTTTTATTTGTTTTTCTATTTTATCTGCTTCTTTCTGTAAAGGTTCAAGTTCCATTGACAAAAATGAATTAGTTGCAGATTCCAAATATTGAAAGAGATTGATATCCTTCAAATAAACAGTTACTTCATTTAAAACAGTTGCCTCTGCATATTCTTTTTTTACAAGGTTAGAGGAACAAGCTACTGCACCACTATTCTTGTTTTTACAACATTGATAATACTTATATTTACTGCTGCTATTACCTTGTACCATAGGGGAACCACATTCAGGACATTTTAATAATCCGGATAGAGGATAGGATCCCGGATGAATTTTTTGTTGAGTATAACTTCTAGCTTTCATTACCTCTTGAGTTTTTTCCCAAAGAGTATTTTCAATAATTGATGTATGGATACCCTTTTGATATTTTCCTTTCCACTTAGTATAACCAATGTAAAGTTTGTTTTCTAAAATTGTTTTAACAGCATTGATTGTCCAATACTTATTGTTTTTTGTCCGAAACCCCTGAAGGTTAAGTGTAGAAGCAATCTTTTTATAGCCCCACAACTCAATTGCATATTTTTCAAAAATATATTTCACTATCTTAGCTTCTTCAGGCACAATAACCAATTCTTTATTATGTGTTTTATAACCAAAGACCTTCCCACCCAAAAAGTGACCTTCATCAGCTCTTTTTTCCATACCTGAAAAAGTTCTAATATTAATGAATTCCCGTTCAAGCTCGGCTACTAAGGCTAATACATGTACAAGAATTTTGGCAGTAGGATCCTCAGTATTAACATTGTCTACAATTGATATAAGGTGTTTACCAATGGAGTTAAGTCGTTTCATAATAAATAAAGTGTCTAAGGTATCACGGGAGATTCGATCTTGTTTAAAAACAACAATGTAGTCTACATCATCTACCGATCTGAGTACATTATTGTACATTTCTTTAAAGCCATCTCTACCTTCAAAAGATTTTGCTGATACAAGATCATCAGTATAAATCTCGATTAACTCAATATCATTCAACTCACAGTATTTTTCTATTTCTTCAATTTGTTTTTCGATTGATGTATTTTCAACATAATTGTTTGGACTTTTTCTTACATATCCATAGGCTCTTTTTCTTTTTTTACTATTTTTACTTTTCGTTTTTTTATTATTACTCATTAGTTATAGCTCTTTCATTTAATATTTTTATTTCAAGGGTTTTCGAATGTTTAATAATTAACTCTGAAAAATAATCTAAGAAGTCTGAAGCATTAATTTTCCCCTGCTCTTTTTCTAATGAAAGAATTGAAGCATAATGTGCATTATAGTCAGTTGAATTTTCCTTTTTCACTTTGAATCGTCCTCGTAACATAAAATCCAAATGTTTGCCGGCTAGTATCTGGTTGCAATACATAGTACCTTCAAATTTTAATAATTTAAGAGTTTATTAGAAAAAATATAAGTTTTAATTTTCAGAAAATACACAGAAGTTCATATTAGAATAAAGATATAATCAAATTAGGGCCATTGAAACGTTTTTCCGCAGTCGGACGCATTCCTGTAGTTAGAGATAGGGCATCTATTATTACCAAAGGAAGGATAAGGATAGCTATTAATAGAATGTTAAGTTATACAAGAGAGTTAAATAAAGCTTCGTTTCACATATAGCAAATATTATTTAAGATAGAACAAACCGAGATAACAATTTGAGAGATTTTAATAGTTATTTCTGCCACTGTTAAAATATAGATAATTATTATAAATGGAATTATATTAGGATAATGTAGAGTTTTAGGAGTGTTGAGAGATGAAACCATATCAAAATCTTTTCTATCCGTTCTCTCAAAGAGAGAATCAAGCTACGAAGTCATTGTTGAATGTTTTGGAGTATATTGATCCTTTGTGCACTAAACTATTTCTAGAGTATTTATGTGAAAAAGAGATTAATACAAATGAATTTGCGTATACGTTGCAAGGTGTACTAGAAGGAAGGGATTTAGATAATAAAGCAGCTTTCAATTATTTGTTATGTATTGCAGAAAATACACAGGTTGTTGAAGACTTTAGTGAAAAACTAACAAGTATTCCAGATGGAGGGATATATACTAAAGGTTTAGATAAACCAATCAACATAGTTATTGAAACTAAAGTTGGTGAAGGCCGGCTGAGTAGAGATCAGATTAATAGGCATTGTTCTTTATTTGGCGGAAATAAACCAAGAGAAATCTACAAAACTTGGGATGATATTAGAGCTTTCTTTAAAGGACTAAACATAAATGCCAACGATAAATTAACTCAATTGTTTTTAAATCAGTTTGAACAGTTTTGTTTGGTTTATGATTTAGGATTTAATGAAAGAAATCGTGAATTTTGGTTTATTCAATTTCATGCTTATTATGATATTGCTCGCAAAATAGATGACTTATTATTAAATGGGTCTATTGGTCATAAAGTGTACGTACAGAAGACGAGGGACAATGGAATAAGTTATAACAGAGATGAAAATCGTAAACAGAAGCGTTTTGCTAAATTACATGTGAAAGGTAACGAATACATCTTAATGCTAACCTTTGGAACTAAAAAACAAAATTTCGCTCATGATGTTCGTTCCCAATACAATATAGATATAGTTCGTGGGAAGAAAGAGGGAATAAAAGGGTATCAAGCTACTCATGAAGTGTGGATACCTCTTGAACATATCGTTGAGGGCTTAGTACATATGGATTTAGTAAAGGATTTAAGTGCCAAAGCTTATGAAGTTACTTATAGGGAATATTAATGGTTAATAATGTAAATATAAAAAGGTTATTTTGCATTATAAGAAAAGAGAAACGGAAAATAGAAGCAAATAAAAAAGCCCTATGCTTCTAACGTAGATTTTAAATTCCTTATTTCTGAAAAATTGTAGGTAAATGTCAAAATTATTAAAATTATCCTATATACAAAAATTAGAGATTAAAAGGAGTCCTTGTTTGTCTTTTGATAGAGAGGAAATTACCATTATTGAACTCTCTTTTTTTAGAATATTAAGAATCTATAAATTTACTTTAATATCTGTACGTAGAAATCCTTCTTATTTTCCCTAATATAAATAAGAAAAAGGATGAATAACTTATTATTTCTTTAAGTGAATCAAACAATTGTCAAAACTAGTTGGAAAATTCATAGAAATCTAGACCCAACTGATGTATGATTTTGGTAATAGGAATAGCTATTAGGCTTTTGAGAGGAAGGAATACAGCGTGGCATTAGTGATTTTCGTACCGGGAATTATGGGGTCAAAGTTATTAAAGAATGATACAAAGAAATGGCCAGTACTGATGGATCGGGATTTTAGGGAATTAAGTATAGATAATACGCCCGAAATCTTAGAGTCTCAACCACTTTTAAAGGCGTTTAGACTTAAAATAGTTTATAAAGAACTTGTTGAATATTTCCAAAATAAGTTTGGGGAAAAGTTTATTAATTTCCCTTACGACTGGAGACACGGTATTGATAACGAAGAAATTTTTGAAAGATTATTAAAAAATATAGAAAAATATGATCAAAATGAAGAAATACATTTTGTTGCACACAGTATGGGCGGATTGTTAACAAGAATGTTTGTACACTGGTGTGAAAGAACAGGAAAAAACTCAGTAGTAACTCGAATAAAAAAAGTTATTACTATTGCAACTCCTTGGCGTGGAGCTCCTGATGCTTTGTGGAAGCTGTATTATGGTGAACCATTTCCTTTTGCAATGCTACCATTGACTTCTGCGAAGACATTTAAAGAAGTGGTGACAAAAGTCCCATCAATATATCATTTGTTACCGCATATTTCGCACATTCAGCAATCCGAACTTGCCTTCGATCCAAATCAAAAAGTAATTTTAAAACCAGATGAAACTTTTAGAACACTATTAACCGAAGAACAATTACAAATTTATAAAAAGGTAGACGTTAAAGGAATACATAAAGACTTAGAAAAAAAGTGGCCAAGTGATATTAAAACTTTCGCTATAATTGGAATAAAAAAGCCTACAACTAAAAATATAATAATGCCTGTTAAAGATAAGGATGGAAAAGTTTTAGAGAAAGAAATATTAAAAATGACTGGAGGAGATATGACAGTTCCAGTAACATATGCAAAGCCTTACGATAGCGATACAGAATGTAAGTACATAGAAGCGACTCATAAAGGAATTGTAAGAAAGGAAGAGGTTTTATCATATGTTCACGCTTTAATTACTAATGAAGAGTTTATCGATGAACTAGGGTCATTTGGTGACTCTGAAACAGAAGATTTTAATGGTTCAGTAATTAAGGTTGCTTGTCCAGTTGAAGTATCAATTTATAAAGATGATATGTTTATTGGTGGCGAAGCATCTGACCTTGAACAATTACGAGAGCAAATTGAGTGGTTTTTTAGTATTGAGGATACTACTGAAAATCAATTTCTCCTTGAAGAAGTGAAAGTACTGGGGGAAAGTACTTATATTTTTTCTCAGGAACAAAGTAATTTGGATTTTGTAATTGAGGGAAAAGGTGAAGGCTTAGCTAATATTGAAGTTCAAAGATATAAGGAAGGTGAAGTAAAGGATATTTCAGTTTTTCCTGCTTTAAATGTTAAGGAAGGATCAGCTTCTACCTTACATATAGATACTTCTGGAGAAATTACCCTTGAACCCACAGAAGGGGACATTATTTCCCCAAGGGACATAAGTGTAGAGAAAGATCGAATTAATATTAAACCAATAACACATGTTGATTATGAATTACTAAATGGTAATGTTGTTGAAGTAAATGATAAAATAATTATCCAATCGCCCATTAAGTTTAATATATCTTTTAGTAATATTAAGAAACATGAGTTTCTGGAAGTACGGGTGATTGCTAACGGAAGTAAATTCTCCCTTGATTCATTAGAATATGTTTATATACCGAAGCCGGGACTTAACGAGGTAATTATCTATAGTGTTTCAAAATATGGAAAAATAGATGAAGAACCATATAAGTTAACATTCATCTATGACAATGAGCCACCTGTGACAACTGTGGAAGCAGTATTGTTTCCAGACCAACTTCAAGTTTTTCTTAATGCTACCGATGATTCAGGGGCAATAAAGAAGACGTTTTACAAATTTTCTAGTCAAGATACTTGGTTGGAATACAATAAAACTGGTATTGATATTGATTACAATGGAGCAGTTTTAGAGTTTTATTCCGAAGATTTAGTTGGTAATGAGGAAAGGCCAGTTAAATCATTTAGGGTTCCATTTAGGGATGTAAAAGAGAATATATTCACAAATAAGTACAAAACATATAGAGAGTTGCTCACTGGACTTTCTATGCCTGAAGAGAAAATACAAAAGCTCACAAAAAATAATCGATTTATAAAAAATTATACTAATGAGATTCCTAAGAAAACTAGTAGTATCCACGTTGCATCAACTGATGGGGTATCATATACTATCCTGTATAATCAGGAATTTGACGTTTTATGGACTAACCATACGGAGGAAATACTTTATTCAACAGACAAAAACTTAAAGCCTTTTTCATTTAAGTTGGTCTCCAGTAAAGGGTTTATAAAAAATGATGACGTTCAAGCAAAGATTATCTATAAAGATAAAAGCCAGCGGATTATCCCTTTAACTTATTTAGAAGACAATTTAGAGTATGAAGGTATGTTTGGTGTTCCTTTAATTCCAAGGCATATGGACGAAGGGTCAATACATATCATAATAAATAATAAGGTTTACAGGGAAGCTAAATTTAAAGTCCTATAAATAATATGGCAAAGGAGGAATGATGGGCATATGATGATTTTATTATTAAATATTGTATGTGTCATTTTTTCCTTTTTTGTTGGATTTGTAGTAAATAAAGTCTTAAACAAAATGCTAATCTTTTTAAAGGACGACACACCTGTAATCAATAAAAATTTTATTTTAAAGTTTATAGTCCCTTGTTACATGTTGTCTTACAGTGTATTATCATTTATTCTTGGTTATCGAGACCCAATTTCTAAATTTCTTCAGATTATCTTTATAATTTCTTTAATTAGCTATTTTCTAATGCGGTTTATAAAGATAAATCAAAAAGAAAGACAACTTAAAGGATTTAAAAAAGATATCGAAGGTGTCATTCTGGCTTGGATAGATGAATTAAACTCACACCGTAAAAATATAAACTATAAAATGAATATCTATTTTGAAGGTCGTAGAATTCGTGGAAATGTGACCATCGATGTTCCTGCAGATATTAATTTACCTAATGAAAAGATAAACTATTTGGAACAAGAATTGTGGTCTAAGGAAATCTTGGTTTATATACAAAAAAAAAGTCTTAAAATCTTGGGCATATAAAAGAAGCCTCTATTGAATTGAACAACAGCAACATTTGATACTGCTTTTTGTTTAATCTTTGAGAGTAAAAATGTTTCTAAATAAGAGTGCGAAAATAGCAATTATCGCACTCTTATTTTTTGTTTAGATATACCAAAACTTAATTTATTATATCTGTCCTAATTAGAATTAAATTAAATGACAATAGAAGAAGCAAAAAATAGGGGTGTCTAATTTCAAAAATTCAGCTTTTTGGCTCATCAAATATTATAACGGATAGCATTCATTATTACATATCTTCTGATTACCATAAATGTGAAGTGATTTCCAAATGAAAAGAATATTGTTTTTCTCTCTAGTCATTTCACTTACATTCACAATGGGACTGAAAAAAGATGGAGAGCTGACTTGTAGAAAGCGGTGACAACCATTCTTAGAAAATACACACAAGAATGCATTATATAAAGGCACCATTCAGGAACGGTATCGAATTATTCGTCACATGAAGTATGTTAAGAAAAGAAGTGATGAAGAAATAATTGATATAGCAAATGTAACAAAGCAAGAGATTAATGAAGTGATGAGAATAGTGGATAAAAAAACTGGTAAATTTCCTTGGGAGTTACAAGGGCAACAATAAAAGTATTGATGCACCTTAATAAACACTACCGTTTATTTCAAATAAAGTATAGAATATCTTATACTATCCCGCCTAGTTACTACAAAAAAGGTAATAATTGCAGCTGTTCTTTAGCTTTTGCACCCTTTAATTAAATAATTTAATAAATTAGACATCTTTTGATGCACCCTTTTTAACCACCATAACAATTAGAAATATTGTGTACTTAAACCATGTAAAGATGAAATTTAGAAAAGAGATTTTCGGAAAATTCACAATAGCTTTTAAATGTAACGGATACAGGCATATAGTACTGATCAAGGCCCTTAAATGTTTTTTAAGAGAAAAGCGACAAACAATGCGAAAACAGTCATTAAAAAACTGTATATTGTACTAATTGGGCGAAAATACATGTGAGGATTATTTTATTCAGTAAAAATTTAATAAATGTCCTTTTTTATAGCTATAAATTGACTGGAGGTTTTCCTTTTGTGCAGAATAATTCAAACTAGTGTATTTAAAAGAAAATTGCCTCCTGAGCAATTGTTCAAAATTGGTGAACCTATTGTGGGTATAAAGGCTATAGCACCTATAAATGGAGAGGAAAAAGTAGGAACAATAGTATACAAGAGGAAGGCAGAATATAGAGGTTTACCTTGGGACGCAGAAGAATGAAATATAAAAATGTCTAATAAGAGGATCGTTACAGTTCGTTTTTTTAGATGGGTGATACTTTTTATTAGGTTACCCAAGGAAAAACAATAAAAAAATCTGGAGGTGTTTTAAGAATATAGCTCAACGATGAGATATTCTTGAAACACCCTATTTGATTACTTTAGAAGGTATAAATAAACAACCTGAATAATTCCGCTTGACTTTGAAAATCTTTGAAAGGACAAAAAAATTGATCACCCGTTGATCCTAACATCAACTAGGGGAGGTCTATTTTCGTGTAGTACCTGAGTCTATTACCTTGACGGCATTTCATTGTGTTAGTGTCAGTGGTGTTCCAGCACTATTGACGTTTTTTATAAATTGCTTTAGAAAATCATTAGTAATATTTTTCGACATTTTTTATCTTGTTCAGAACTCTTTATGCAATAGAGTTTTTATTAACGTAAATACTATTCCTATTAGTTCCATTGATGAGTGGAAAGTGCAATAGAGGCTTACCACGTTTGATAATTTTAATTAGCGTTTGTAAGAGCTATTAGGTAACCGGAGGAAGATAAGTCATATCTACTTCGTCATCGTATTTAGATAGTGTGCAAACCCAACCATATTTTTTAGAGCGGTAACAAGCGTGATAAATGTAAGGATGATATTTAGGTATTATGGTTTCTAACATATGCTTTTGTGCTTCATGAAGCGGTGTATCTTCCGGTATATCTGAAACAATCACATCTATAAAATGAAAATCGTGATCATGTCGTTCCCTCAAGTATTCATGTCGTGGTGCTTTATCCTGAGCCATTCGTTTCCATCTGCCAATAGCTTCTTGTAAATTGCGAATGTGATTCTTTAATTGGATATTTTCCTTTTCTAGTTGGTCTTTTTCCATTCTTAACTCTCCATTTCATTGATTATCTTAAATAACGTTCTGCTAAATCCCAACGATCTTCCCCATGACCGATTTCTTCATGAATCGTATCGATAATTGACTTTAGTTTTCTGTAAATCTCTTTATCATGATCTGTTAAAATACCGTAGTCGGCTTTCCTTCCTACATCCCGATTCGACATAATGCGTTCTAGCATCATTTTCCCTTCAATCTCTATATGTTCGGCTACCAATAACTCGGATAAGCGGTCTCGACAATATAAATGCCTGAATCCATGTGTTCCTCGGCCTTCCTGTTCAATTCCTGCTCTTTTACAAGCCCTATTCACACCCTTACGCACCGTTGAAGGTTCAATAGGGATCATACGATCATTAGGTGATTTCTCCTTTAATAATCGTTTTATTTCATATGTGAAGTGCGTTGGAACTGGTGTTATCCTATATCTCCCACCTTTAGTAATTCCCCCTGCTTCTTCGCTAGAAATTTTGAGTTTATAAGTTCCGTCTGGTTGTAGTTTAAAGTGATGTACTAATACATAACAAGCTTCTCTAACCCTCAAACCTATAAATCGCTCTAGTAAAACAGCATCCCGAACATTAGCAGATAAAAAAGGTAGCAATGATTCAAACTCTTGTTGTGAGTAGCTTCTATCTTCTGCTTTTTTCAATTCTCTCCAGTTTGTAATTCGCTTGTCTGGAACAAACATTGCTGCCTCATATCCTAATCTTTTACTACGGATATTCATAGCTTTTTGTAAATGCCCTAAAGCAGTTTCAACATTTTGCTGATGTCCGATTGAACGCCCAAGTTCCTTTAAATGTTCCATATATGCAGTGTAGTGTTCTTCTTTTAATTCATAGATACTTAACACTCCAAAATGATCCCGAACCCATTTACCAAAGTTTTGTGCTGCTGATAAGGTTTCTTTGATTTGTTTAATCGAATGGATTCCAGCATTTTTATTTTTTCGTGCGTCTTTTTTCGATTGACCAATAAAATTAATTTCCGTTAAAGCTTGTGCTACCTGATAAACAATACTAGCCATTTTTCCATACTCCAATCATAGTAAAAGGGCATAATACTCCCCATACTCATAAGGTGTGACATTACATATTAAACCTTCAATTCTGAAGTCCACTCTTTGTTTTAAGAGGCGAGTAATTGAACCTCTACTCATTGAGCAAATAAACTCGTTTATACTGACCATATCTTCCTTGGTTGCAGTCGTTCGGCTCTGTCTTCCATTGAGCATGAACAATTCATAGGAGGTTTAATTTTAATTTGAGAATACATTTTTTAACCGCCATTCTCATTGGCGATTGGCTCTTACTTATTCGGTTGCCTACATTCCGTCTGCTACTGATCAACTCAAAGTTACCGCAGAAAAATTAACCTTTCGTTCCTTCTATCTTGATTTATTAATCTATATAAAAAAGCCCATGTTCCAGAGGAGGATTGTTTACACATAATTCATGTGTTTTACTCTCTCTAGTCCATGGACTTGAATTTTTTAATACATACCGTTACAACATTTATTTGTTTATTTGCATCCGAAAGATGTCATTGTTTATTGATAATCACCACATAGAGCCTTATGGAACTATGCTCATTAAAAAGAAAAAAATGAATGTTTATATTCACATAATAGCAGTTATATTTTTTTATTTTAACTCTACTTTGAAATAAATTAAAATTAATTTTAATAGTTTGTAAAGGTATACCTTTACAACGTTACAAACTAACCCTATTTTCCCGTTTGTATAGGTAGGAATAATAATATACAGACGTTTATAAATGTTCGTCTTCCTTTTCAAACCATTAGATTATAATTTAAATAACAAAGGAATCCAATAAAGGGAAATGATTAAAAATGGAAATATCTCGTATTCGCGTATCTACTCAAGATCAAAATATTGATAGTCAATTAACTAAAATGAAAGAGTTAGGAATTGAAGACCGTTTTATTTTTGTTGATAAGCAGAGGGGGGAAGACTTTGACAGACAAAATATAAAGCTATGAAAAGTGTTATCCGTGAAGGTGATTTAGTTTATTTAGATGCATTAGACCGTTTAGGCCGGAATTTATGATGAAATTATAAAAGAATGGAAGCATATAACACGAGAAATAAGTACTGATTTAGTCAAATGAGAAAATCAATCTTTATTTGATAACCGTAAATTCAAGTCAATGGAGGATATTGGACCGTTGATGAAAAATCCATTCCTTTCGTTACTTGCATACGTAGTGGAGTAGGAACGAAAGATGATACTGCAACGGCAAAAGTAAGGAATAGCGGAAGCAAAGGCAACGGGAAAACATTTAGGCAGACCACAATTATAATTACAAACACTTCAAAAAGATCAAAAACTGGAAAAAGTATAATCTGGAATGGAAAGTTAAAATGATTACAGGAGTACAGTTTGCTGAAATACTTCAGTAAAAAAAGAAAAGCTCAACAAAATATTTAAGGAATATGAAGGAATCAATGTAAATGCTTAGATTTCCTGATGAAATTTTTTTGAGCTTATTTGTTTGAATTTGTAACTCTTGTTTGTTACTAATATGGTAACGGTTAATAGTTACAAATATTGGAGGCCGTAATATTAATATATCCTTCAATACAACTTTTAGCTGTTTAAAGCATTGGTACATAAGGGGTTTAAGTGGTTACTATTAATGGTATCTAATATTAGACACTCAAGTTGTAAAAAAAGATATTGGATGTTCCTAGGAGAAAAGTTTGCTGTTTATTATAGACATACATCATGCAAAAACAAAAAAATATAAAAACAAAGGAAACACCCAGTTAATCAGAAATGGACAATGAGCCGTTAATGTTTATTTGGGGACTTCTTTATGAAGGGAATTTATATGGGAGATCATTTCCTTTTTATTAAGCTGTTCTCTTTTGGAGTACCCGCAGGTATAAAACCACATATAAAAGTAGCTTAAATAGCAGAGTTATTCGCATAAGAATTCGCTCTGTTTTTTTTTGAGTTGATGGGGGTATCACAATTTTTATACCAAAATGAACATAAATAATGCGATAACTTTCATAGATTTAGATAATTGTAAGCGCTTGGCCAAATTGAACACTTTTTGCTAATTAGTAGTGAACACTTTACTGGAAGTTAGTGCAGGAAATTTGTCACTTTACTTGGAGCCTCTGCGGGCAAGATTATGAGCCATGAAGCCAGATGTATCAAGAAATCTGGCTCAGCCAAAGCAGGCTATCATGCCCGCCTCTCCAAATAAAGTGCACGTCTCTACTGGAAAAATGTGTTCAATTTTATCGAGCAAAAACTGTTCAGTATTAATCGAGCGGTTACAATAATCCGTGAGGTTCCTTATTAAATTCATCTAATTTTTGATTTATTTTTTTATTCTTTAATAAGAAACTAGGGGGGAATTGTGAATAAATGTTCTTAAAAGATCTTATTTCCAATAAGGTAAAGGCAAGGATCATCTTCAACATTCTTGACTGTTTTATCAATCCATTTTCCTTTCTTTAATTGATCAAATGAAAGGTTGAAAATTACAACAGTAAGTAAATAAATTGGATTTTGTTTGTTCTCAAACAAAAATTTATGTTAAACTAAGATTATAAATATTTTCCATTTTGTTTTATTATAGGAGGGCATATTGAAGAAATTTACATTGATGTTTATCCTTCTAATTATTCTAGCAGGATGTGGCATACAAAATAAGGCACTAGATAAATCTATTAGTAATGAAACCGTTAACACGCCGCTTTATAGTGGTAAAAATTTAGTGATTGGTGTTATTGGTGATTCACCAAGTGTAAGAGAAAATAATGTAAAATTCGAAAATATTGATTTTACTAAATTAGCAGGAGATAAAAACCTTTCATCAGAATATGATGCCGTTTTTATCATGAAGGAACATTTATCCCAAGCTTCTAATAGTATATATGCTAAAGTTTACAAAAATTCTGGTATTCCTTTTTTCTATATTGGGTCTACAAAATCATATATTCCATTTGTTAATGAACAATTATCCTATAAGGATGTACCAGATATGAAAGACCAAACTTATGCTACAGGATATTTCCAATCGGGTGAAGGAAAATATCAATGCTGGGGTTATGGACTATATAACGATAAGATAAATGAAAGTAACATTAAGGATGTGTACTCTCGAATATTTACTACAATTGAGTCAATAAAATGATTTTGATTTCACTGTAATTTTTAAGTTAGTTGTTTTATTTTCCCAACGGGGAAAAGCGTTTTATTATTCAACGGATTTATAAGATGTTGATAAACTGTAATTAAACCGAGATTCATTTGAATTAGATTTGGTTATTGATCTTCAGCAATCGGGCACGTTTATGGAAGATTATAAGCCTAATTCCTCGATAAAAAAATGAGGGTATTAGGCTTTTTTATATTTCAAAATCATTGAATTTTCCCTTTTGGTAAATGCTTTGGCAGCAAGCGGTACATTTCATGGCAACTGCTGGTGACACACATGGCAAAGGTGGTACATTTTATCGGCTGTAATCACTTTTTAATTTACAGGTTTCTGCTCATATTATGTATGTTCCAATAATAATTTTAATTCGGAACTTATTTAGACCATTATTGGAACATAAATTAAGTTGAAGATAAAAAACTGTCTAAAGCTAACTGAAATTTTAAACGAAAATGGGGCAGCAAAAGAAATAAAAGGTGTCTGTAAATTAATATATTTTAATAAAGAATTTAAATAGGGAAATGCTCAGTGCAAAAGACACTGAGCATTTTTTAATAAATCACTATTACTAAGGCTACTTATAAGTACATTCTTCATGAAAAATAGAATTCTCAAATTAACTTACTGCTAAGTATTAGAATTGATCTAAATTTGCTAACTAAACAGTGGAATCAATTTTAAATTAACTTTAATAATTGAGTTACTAACCGTTTTTGCAAAATGTATCTAAAAACTTCTGTAATGCTTCAAGTTGTTCTTTATTTAATTTCTTAGCAGTACTTAGTAATTTCTTTAAATCTTCATCAAAATTATCATCAAAAAATTCAGAAAGAGTAATTCCGTAAAAATCACAAATTTTTATTAAGTTTTCAATCGAAACTGGAACGTGGCCATTCTCAATTTGTGAATAATATGGCTGGGAAATATGAATAGCCTCAACAATCTCATTTGCAGTTTTATTAAATTCTTTCCTTAACTGTTTAATTCTCATTCCGACTTCCTTCAATTTCCAATCCATTTACATCACCTATTACCAAAGTATACTTTTAACCTAACTTTTATTTAGATTGAAAAGCAATAAAAACTTCCATTTATTGTTATAAACAATAAAACAGTGGATATAATATTGATATTATCAATTATTTAAGGAGTGATTATTCTTGGCAATTTATAAAGCAGACGTGGAGATTATTGGAACGAGGCCTATACTGTTTAATTGTTTTTCTCCTGAATGCATCCCAATTGAAAGAAAGGAGAAAAGTGGGGTTGCAGGTAATAACCCCGAAGAGTGGCGACAAACCTACAAGACTACAGACGAGGGTCTTCTATATGTGGATGGAAGTTATATACATCGATGCTTAATTAATGCAGCTAAATTTGTAAAAAAAGGTTTACAAAGTCAACTTGCAGCCACTCTTGAGACTACTACAGATAAACTTATCTTTGAAAATCGAAGTGTTTTGGATTCAAATAAAATTACCACGGATCCATCTCAAGAGATTTATATAGATATCCGAAGTGTAAAAATGGTCAAGACCTCTGCAAGAAATATTCGCTATAGATTAGCCACATCCATAGGATGGAAAACTTCATTTTCTATCCTATGGGAAGGTTCCTTGATTAATAAAGAACTTATGCTAAGTGTTTGTCATGAAGCAGGACGTTTCGTTGGAATTGGGGATAATCGATCAAATGGTTTTGGACGATTTAAGGTAGATTCTTTTGTAGTAACTATAGACAGGGGACAACAAAATGCCTAAAAGTCGTTTACCTAGAGAGGTATGGTTTAAAAACATACGCCCTATTGTCTGGGAGAGAGATAATAGGAGATGTGTAAGATGTAATAAAGAGATTTCACTTAATGAATGTCACATCGATCATAAACAGGCTGGAATTTACGGTAATAATAAAATTTCTGGATTGAGAACTCTCTGTTTTCGTTGTCATGCACTAAGAGCCTGTTATTTACATAGAGGGCTAACATCGAAAGCAATAGAAAAGGGAATTATCCCTCCAAACTGGAGAGATTTAACATGGGATGATCAAGAGTTATAATTCGAAACTAGGCTTAGCCTAGTCTGGTCAGGTATGTACCTGCTTGGCCACTGAAGAGAAATTGGTACATTACGGTTAGGTCCGTTATGGTCGTGGTGGGGTGTGCTACGGTTCGGTTAGGTCGAGTTAGGTTCGGTAAGGTCATGAAATAGAAAAGGGTGTTTTAGATAAGCTTTAAATATTTTTTGAAAGGAGTTAGATTAGGTGAAAACTATTTTTTTAAATGATACAGGCAGAATTGTGAAGCTACATCCTGCAACTCATTCTCACGGTTGCCTTGTAGAAAAAAGTCATATTAAACCTCTAGAAGTGAGGGGATTTATACTTCCAATTGATACGATTCCATGGGTGAAATTATGGGATGAAAAGGAGATGGGGTTACGAATATTGGTTTCTCCAGTCAAAGAGGTTGAATAAAAATTTTATTAATTAAGGGAGTTTTATTGTTGGGAACGTATATTAATTTGTCCATTTTACCTAGTAGGGTATCAAATTTGGAGTGGGAACAAATATACGACGAAAGTTTAAAATTATTGAATGCATTTCCTTTTGCGGATATAGAAGAACGAGAAATTTTTGGATATAAATTGCAGGTCTACGTAAAGGCTACAGAAAAGAAAGGTCCATTACAACATTGGACCGTGAGGGGCGATATTAATAGTAAGAGATATGCTGAATCCTTCAGACTGTATCGAGATATTATTAAATATCAATCCTTTCGAAAGGAAAAAATGCAAAAAAATGATATATTATTTGTGGAGGATCGGGAAAAAATTGTTGATGTTTTTGAGTCTAAGACTCAAGGGTATGAATACCATCTATTCGTTTTAGCCATTGCAATGCTGGTTGAAAGTCGATTAGAGAATGTTGCGCTTGTAGGTGGGGACATAGATTATGACCAATGCATTAAAGCAAAACAATGGGCAGATAAATTTCTTTCAATTCCTATTGAACTTCCAGTTAGAGTCCATTTTGATAAATTACTATACCGCATATCACGTGCCAACAATGAACTTGAGAAGATTCAATTTATCGAAAAATGGCTTATTGCGGATCAAGAAGAAATGTTTCTGGTAATTTTTAAGTATTTCCCTCAAGAATCTTTTTTAGACTGGTTTTTAAATAAATTAAGATCATACTCCTCTGCCAACCAATTGGGGGCTTTGAAATTGTTAATTTATTATTTAAATCTAACGAATGATTTAAATAATTTGCTTTTCTTTTGTTGTAAACATGAAAAAGGTCCTAGATTTCCATCATCCGAGATAATAAGAGCTATTGCTCATACATGGATCTGTTTGCCACCTGAGAAATTTGCGTACTTAGAAGTTTTTGCTAAAGTATCGGGACATCCGCAAATCATGGAGAGGCAACTTGGTACAATAATTCTGGATTTGCAATTTGCTGGCCGAGAAATTAAAAAATTTATTTCGCCTTCTAAAGTTGCAAAGATTTTAAGTGAGTACCTTCCAGATTCAACAACTATCAATATTGAAACTTCTTTAAAACAAGAAATTGATAAGATAGAAGAACAATTAATAGTGTTCTATAATCAAATTCGATATGCTATTGAACTTTCTGATAAATCTTTTGAAGACAGAAAGTATTTAGCGGATGAAGATGCTTTTCTATACTATGATGGAAGCACTATAGTTTTAACAGAAGAACAAGAGTTTATATTAAAAGCATTAGCATTCAGTATAAAAACTGTTTTACACCAAGAAAAAAAAGGGGATTTTCAACAATATCTTTTTGGACCTTCTGATAATCTGAAGTTAATTTTAGCTGCGTTTGTTGATGAAAAATATAAAATGATAATTACAGAGCAGGCATGGCAATGGATTGCAGAGTCGGATGATCCATTTTTAATAAGAATTCTTCTAGTAAAATTAATTATCGATGATGCAACTGGGCTTCAAAACGTAAAGTCTCAGTCCGACTTGCGCAAAGCCATGTTTGAAAACCAATTGTTAACTAAAACAATTAAAGATTATATGAAAGATGAAGCCGCAATGTTGCAATTTGAAAAATAAGAAATTAAGACATATAGAAATTGATCTACAAACAATATAACATTAAGATTTTTGGTAAGTCTACTGATGTTCAATAAGTTTAATTGATGTTGTTTGGAGAAGTTGTTTTATTGTCACCAAATGCGGAAATAATCGTTGCAGCTGTCTTTCCTCCGATACTAGGGATTGATTGGATAATCTTATATCCCTTACCTTATTTTTTGAAAGCATCTATCTTGTCCTCAAACATAGATAGATGCTTTTTTTACCTTCCATGATTATCGCCATTCAATTATTTTAATTTGTCAGCGAGTGCAGCCACATCAGGTGTACCAAGACCAGTTGCCTGATTATACAATGTACCTGCGGTACCGGTATAGAATCCGTTGTCATTGGTTGTTCCTGAAACATTTAATGGATGAAGCGGTGAATCTTTTTGCACAGCAAAACGGTACAGTTGCGGATTCCAGAAACCTGCATTTGAACCGTTGGTGCTGTTGATGAGTGCCGACAAACCAGCGAGCTGAGGAGCGACGAAGCTGGTTCCTCCAAACGTAAAGTATCCAGCATTTACGCCCGGCTGACCGGGATCGCTGAAATATACCCTGTAACCCGTGTTGGGGTCGGCAGCCATGCTAATATCCGGCATATTCCTACCAGTTCCAGCGCCTTTGATGATTGTTGCCTGAGTATCGCGAGTCATTGAAGACTGGTTTGCATTCTCTGTCCACTGTTTTACTCCTGTAAAGGAGTTCACGCCTTTTACTCCGAGTTGATAACTTGGTGTCGCAAATACCTTGCTGAATCCTCCTCCTCCTCCGGAAAGGTAGATTCCATAGTATAAAGGATCGTTCAATCCCAACGCATCTAAATAAGGGAACATGTAATCCCATCCCCATGCACGTTCTTTGCTATTGGTAATATCCACGTTATATGAATCTGAATGTAAATGGAAAGGAAGAGTCGTTCCTCCAGCTGCAGTTATATAAGGGCTATCAGCTGGTGAGTCAACAGAAAGAGCGGTTGCTCCTGCTATACCGGAGTCGAGACCAAATTCCCTTGAAGCATCGTAAGAGCCTTCATCTCCAGCTGCAGCGAACATACTTATTCCTTGAGAAGCAGCTTGCATGAATAATTGGTTGAATGCTTCTTCATATTGTGGTGTTTCTTCTTTCAATTCGGCAAAGAATTTAACTGCTGTCTCACTTTCTCCCCAACTGACCGATATTTGTTGTGCCTTATTTTCATTGATCGCAGTAGAAAAGCTATTCAAAAATCCTGTATCGCTGTTTGGCCCAACAAATACATGAATATCTGCCTGCGGTGCAAGCGCTCCTGACTGCTCGACGTCGAGTGTTGTTTCGTCATAACCATCAAAGCCGGACCCACCATCGACATTTGTCTTTGTAATGCGGTTTGGTTTAACAGGAATTCCATTGTTGCTCCAGAATTCATACGCATCGTCTACGTTAAAGTCAGCAAGTGTCACAATTCCTATTGTTTGACCTTTACCCGCTGCACCTTTGTCATACAAAGGTTGAACATGGTATTGATTAACCAAGTCCTTTGTTGTTAAACTCAGAGGGCCTTCAGGAGTGTCACCATTTGATTCAAGAATTGGCTTCTGCTGAATGGCACGAGAAGTAAAGTTGGAGTAATCAGATAATCCTAAAATGCAAAGAATCTGATTGCCAATGTTTGCAGGAAGCGTTGGAGTCCCTTTTGTCCCGTGGAAAGCCTTCCCTTTATATTTCTTCTTCTGTAGGATGACATTAAAAGCTTTGTTAAATTGATCTGCAGTTCCTTTGGCCGTAACAATTAATCCATTTGGGGCCACCGTAGATGTGATATCAAAACTATCTAAATATTGGGTGACTTTTTTTATGCTATCAGAATTTGCTCCGTATTTTTTGTTGAAGTCCGATACCGAGAGGTACTTCCGATAATTATTACTTCTAGGAGTCGTAGTTTCATCAATAAAACGGGCCAGTTTGTCTTTGTTTTGGATTTTCATCACAATGTCAACTGTTACCAGCGTGTCATTAGGTAAATCACCAAAAACTTGTGCATTTTCAGGATTTCCTGCTTGTTCTACAGTTACAGAATCTGTTGTCTGTGCGTTAGCTACAGCTGGAATGTTGCTAAAGGTCATCATTGAACTAATGACGGCCAAACCAGCTATCTTTTTCCATGGTTTCATAAATGATTCTCCTTTTCCTAGCAAATATAGGAACAATTAATAATTATACAAACATTTTAAAGAATATTTCTCTGACACTTTTACTACACAGCCCTGTTGACAGAAAAATAGAGCTGTTTTCCTGCCTTAATATAATCTTTTCTACTAAAATATGTACAAACTGGAATTTTTCTAATGTTATACATATCGAATGCAAGGATTTTAAAAACCTACATTATAACCATCAATTATAAATTTCTTTTAAATAACCAACCACCCAACTTTTGTTATATTTGGAACAATATACATATAATACTATTTTATTGTAATGATTGGTATATTTTTTTGAAAAATTAAAATTATACTGCGAAAATTAAATTTAATAGCATTTCTGATTCTATTCACTTTAATGCTTTATCCATTTGGATTACGGGGGATATATCCTCTATATAAGAACCATAACAATGTACTGTCACATTAGAAGTGACAGATGATAATACCGACTTATGAGGGGATCAATAAGGATATCTTTTGGCCTCTATTTGGACAGGGATTTAAACGTGGAACAAGTAGGAGATCTGAATCTCCTAGTTATGGTAAGCTATTCAACCTCTTAATTTTATTCATTCCAATGGGGATTAATCTTATCTGTTTCTTCGTCAAATCAATTATAAATCCGGTCAGTCGCTCACGGAGTATCGTAGATTTCACAAACTGTATCAACTATACCTAGACCTTTTTTTGGGGGGGAGTAGTGATGCGAGAAAAGGAGTTTCAGAACCTTTCGAAATATACTGTTCTACCGTAAGAATAGTGCTTTATTTTTTTCCGAGAGTTTCAATTGCCATTTATCCTCCTTATTTTTAGGAAATAGCTTAACTTTTGAATATTGGTATTTTAAGTTCTACTAAAAAACGTAGCATGCATTAGTGCCGAACTATCTGGAGGTACTCATTCATCAAAAATCAATCTTTCGCAGTACTGATGAAACAATCGTTTACAAACAACATTTAAAGGAAATGATACAGAGAATACAATACTTTACACCTTTTTGTGGAAATATTGGTAATTTTGTAAGAAAAAAGGATTGATTTCTATTAATATATGTTAAATAATGTAATAGTAAGAAAAAAATACTATTTTATGGAGGTTTATGGTAAAATGAAACTAGAACCAAAAATGATTAAAAAAATTACTGCAACAGCAATGCTCGCTACAATGACTTTTGGTGGATATCACCAAGTGAGCGCCGCACAATTAACTTCTACATCGAAAGTTCAACAGCAACATAATGAAGTTAAAAGTGGGGCAATTAATCTTGGAAGTCCACAAACTCAGGTAAGTAAAATTTTAACATTTGACGAAGTTGTATCAGCAATTTCAAAAGATAACAATATTTCAAAAAGTGAAGCTGCTAATCTAGTCATTTCAAACTTCCAAAAAAGTAACGGTACTACAAAAGCCCCTGCATCAGCAGGCACTATGTCTAATACGACTGCATCTGCACCAGCTGTTCAATCAGCACAATTGGCTACATATCGTTCATTATCAACAACATTTACAGTAACAAGCGTATATAAACCATCTGTAAATTTTTATTGTCAAACTGATGAAGGCGGGTATTTTAGAGGGATTGTCAAAATATTAAATATTAGTATGAATAGATCATATAATAATACTTCTAAACAATTTTCTGGTACTGTTTATGCTAATTTAGAAGATCCAAATAGAATTTATTGGGAAGTAAATGGAGACTTTTTAAATAATGGTACTACCACAATAAGCGGAGGCGGAGCAGTAAATATTGGAGTAGGATACTCTGCTAGTGTTAACTTCGGAGTATCATATCAATCAAACGAATACAAGTATGTTGATACAACAGGATACACAACTTTTTAAAGTAATATTGGAGTGATAATATGAATTCTCTAATAAAACTTATTATTAATCTCATCATAGGTGCTATAATAATATTTGTTCCAAATATCATAACAGGTCATTCTTATTCGTATGCCTTAAATAGTACTATGGGAGCATTACAAGTTAGTGAATTTATAATGCGAGTGATTACATATGTAATTGGATTATTAGTTATATCTTTCTCAATTAAAGATTATTCAAAGTAATGTTCAAAAAACATTGTAAAACTCAATTTTGTTTAAAGAAATTTGAAGCCCCTCAAATTAGAGGGGCTTTTTCTGCAGTAATCTTAAAATAGAAGGGACTCTTTTAGAACGATTTTTTAGGTAATTATTAATAATGCATTTGTTATTGAATGTGAAATAATTTTATAATTTAAGA
Source organism: Neobacillus endophyticus (assembly GCF_013248975.1). Lineage (GTDB taxonomy): Bacteria > Bacillota > Bacilli > Bacillales > Cytobacillaceae > Neobacillus > Neobacillus endophyticus. The sequence continues at coordinate 1,592,299 of NZ_JABRWH010000001.1, read as the reverse complement.
AGAAACAATGCAGAGGATATTCAAAAATTTCACAAAAAAGTCAGGAGCTCTTTATATAGAGACTCCTGATTTTTTGCCTCTTAAATAACTACGGTGAACCGTATCACAAGTAACGGTAAGTTTTTTGGGAAACTCGTAGCGGGCTTAGTAAGGCACCTTGCTGGGTTTGGGATAGGAGACGCTTAGCTGAAATGCCTACGCAAACGGGCTTACATGAATTTATTGAAGGCATAGAACGATCCAGAACCTAAAGGGAGACTCTTACATGTGGGAGACAAAAGACCATTTGGAGGAAGATACCAGTTCAAAAATTGTTTTGGACGCTCGGGTAAAACTCTAGCTCAATATCAGCGACTTTACGCCTGTCTTTCATAAAAGGGAAGGGCCATCCAATCCATAGGATGGCCCTTCCCTTCAATAGTTGCTGTTTTAGGCAACGTGATAAATTGTACGATAAAAAACAGCAAAATTCATATTCGGGGAGCACTTCTTACTATTTGATGCCCTGTTCCTGGCGAAAACGCTCGACTGCTGCCAGAGCGGTCCGGTAGCCACCGGCGTCGCGGAGGGATTGACCAATGGTCGCGGCCCTCCTCTTGAAGTTTTGTTCGTTAAAGACCTGATTTACGGCATCCCGCAGCTTTGCGGCGGTAAGCCTCGATTTGTTCAACACGACACCGGCCCTCAGCTTCTCTACACGCGCCGCGATAATAGGCTGATCGGCCGCGTGGGGGATGAGCACCAATGGAACATCGTAGTACAGTGCCTCAGACACGCTGTTCATGCCGCCGTGGCTCACGAAGACGGCCGCCCGTTGCAAAACTTCCAGCTGTGGCACATACGGACGGGCAATGATGTGGGACGGTGCGTCCCGGAAAAGTCCCATATCCGTATAGCGTCCTGCAGAGATCACCACCTGATAGCTTGCATCGCGAAAGGCATCCAGACATAACCGGAAGAAGGATTCACTCTTGGCTAATACAGTTCCCATGGAAATGTAGACGACGGGCCTGTCGTCCTCTTTCAGAGGGTCTAGCGAGAAGTCCGAGAGGCTTTCACGTTCAGAAATGGATGGCCCGGAGAAAACGTACGAACGGTCAAGGCGGTCGTAATCCGGTTGGAAGAAGTCGCTAGTATAGATCAGATTCAGTTGACCGGTCTGACAGAACACCTCATTGATTGATGGCGCCGGTACGCCGTATGTTTCGGCAAATTTGGCGGACAGTCTCTTAATCTCGGGAATGAACTTCCCTCCCTTCAGGAGATCTCCGACTTGCTTCATCAGAGCCTCACCTGCCATCTTAGGTTTCTTACCTGTGGAGGCAAAGGAAGCATGTGAGGCGATGTGTGGCAGCTTCAGGAGCCGAGCTATTAAATTGCCCCAACCGAAAAGGGAGTCGTGGAACACATAGTCGTATGCCTCTTGCCTAGCCTGCTCCACCACCGTCGGCACGACATGGTCGGCGGAGTGTAACAGCAAAACAATGAATTCTAAAAAATGAGAGATGTCCTCTTGGCGTACACCCCCTAGGAAGTTGTCGAAGGGCTTGAAGACTGCTCCTGCGGCCTCCGCTTTGTCACGGGCATCCTCAGTGCTGTAGAAGTGTACCTCATCCCCGTTTTCGCACCAGGCTTTGATAATCGGCAGCATGGGATTCACATGTCCATCGCCAATTCCACCAATTGCTAATATCTTTGCCACATTCGTTCGCTCCTTATATGTAATCTCCAATATTTACGCATTGAGTGCTCATTGTAACTACCAATTCTAGTATGTTTTAGGGCTTATGTCTACTTGCACATTCTTACAGGGAATGCATAGCAAATCTCATTGAGCCTGCTTAAACGATAAACTTAAAATTTGCCGTTACAGACAGCGTGCTGAACCGTATCATAAGTAAATGAGGCCAATTAGCCAAACGCCTCTCCATAAAGTTTGGGAGGTAAGGGCTTAATAAGTTTTCTTAACGAAAATAGAGTTAATAAGAATGGTATTGTTGAAATATATAAGGAAATAGATTGACAAATTTAAGAATTCTATTAAACTAAAAATAGTTTTATCCTCAAATTCTTCTCAAAATATTCTTTTTAGTAGCTACTCCGCAAAGCCTATATGCGCTTTTACTTTGTCCAATTGAAGCCACATTAATCCACTTCTTTTCCACTCGCATTAACACTCATTTATTATAAAAATCTGTTAGAGGTTCAAATGAATAAAGTATGGAGATAGTTCATTCATGGCATCGAATATGTATGCATATTAAATGCCCATGTTGTGGATGTTCTGTGTTAAAGATGATTATTACATAACTCATAGAAGCACATCTTTTGGATAAGTTGCTTTTATTACTTCACCAAAACAATAAAGAAATGGCCAAATTTATTAAGGTTTGTCCATTAAATTTTGATTATAAATTGGCCATAGTAAAAGGGTGCTATAAAATTGGATAGGAGGAAGGGATCCTATGGGATTTGAAGAAGAATACCAGGCCTTTATGAATGCTCACTTGCAGGCAAGAACCGGTGAACGATTGCGGCGCTTACAAGAAGGTCATAAGCAGGCTGAAATGTTGTTTTTGAAGCAAGTGTGGTTTCCTTTGTTTTATCATTTCCGGTATCTTCATCCAGAATATGAAGTCGATGATTTTAAGGATGGTAAAAGATATTTAGATTTTGCTTATATTCGTCCTGCCATTCGGATTTGCCTTGAGATCGATGGGTATGGACCTCATCTTAAGAACATAAGCAGATGGCAATTTTCCGACAGCTTGGAACGTCAAAATCAGTTGGTGATTGACGGATGGACCGTGATCCGCTTTTCTTATGACCAAGTTAAAGAGAATCCTCGTCAATGCCAACAGATTGTTCAGCAAGTGATTGGTCGATGGCTGGGTGATGAACTGGACCAGACACCTCTGTCCATTGTCGAAAAGGAAGTTCTTCGGCTAGCAATTCGAAAAGGAGAAGCCATATCCCCTATAGAAGTCGAGAAGTATTTGAAGTTAAGTGACAAGACGGTAAAAAAGGTACTTTCTCAACTATGCGATAAGAAGATGCTGATTCCCGCATCTGGGGTCGTGAGGGTCCGCTCTTATAGGTTGGGGGATCGGGTTAAGCAACCGATATGATAAATAGAAGGAAAATTACGCTTAATTAGTAAATACTAATAAAAAATAGTTTAAATAGACGGAGAGATTCCGCTTATTGTATCGAAAAACGTGAAAATCGGGGATATTGCTTTACATAATCGGAAAACCTCCCCTTATATTCCCCTAAACGAGCTCCATTCTACATCTAACCGAAAAATCTCCGCTTATTTTACTTTCACTGGTTACTTAATTAAGGGAATGACTCCTTATTTAAATGGAAGTGGATGAAAGGGTGCTTTGATTTTAGGATTCTTTGTTATCTCAAAAGAATCCAAGGGAACCTCATTTTGGATGCATAACGGGGAACCTTACCAAAAGTTAATGAGTTTTTAGATATACTTTTATTAACAAAGGCTCCCCATATCCAATGAATAAATAAAAAAAGTTCCCTATAATTTTCTTTTCCACAAATAGAGGACATTTGGCTAAATCTAAATCTTTTCTAATAGATTCCTTGCCTGATTACTAATTTCTTTATCAGGGTCTTTTTTAACCAAATCTTGTAACAACTCCACAGATTCGCCGTCCCTCCATAATTTTGTCTGCCATTGTTCAAGGGCAGTAATAGCCATGTTCCGATTTCTAATGACAAGGCTTTGCAAGGTAGCCTCAATAAACGATAGTCCTATTCCATCAAATTGATCTAAATCTGCACTATATAATCTAGGCCATGAAAATAGTGATATTCCTTCCCTACCCCATTTCTAATGCGGGAGCTGATGCAATCTTGTCCAGTGGTAAATGAGGTGCTGCAAAGGCCGCGAGCACAAATGTCTAATGGACTGATTTCATAAAGTTAATTCCAAACTATATTCTCTAAATCTATTGTTTTAGGTGTGTAGGTGTATCCCTCCATTCCTCCATGTAGGGCAGTTGGTACTTTTCCTTTCCTAGCTACTCTATGTGATTCATGAGGGCAAAACAGTCGAAATAAAGACCTAAATTTAAATTATTAACATGTCTGTGTAAATGTAATTTTCCGTTCATCTTCCGTTCACATACCAATCTTAGACTAAGGGTGTAATAGAGATTGGAGGAATGAAGATGAACATTGCATGGAAAGAAATGAAGAAAAGTAAAGCAAGATTTTTGATTTTAGGCTCCATTGTTTTTCTTGTTAGTTTATTAACGTTTATTATATCCGGTTTGGCAAATGGTTTATCACTAGACAGCGCTGGTTTAATAAAAGATTTGCCGGATGGACAATTTTATATGACGAAGGAAGCCAATAAGACTTACAGCATGTCTAGAATAGACCGTAGTAGCCAAAATCAAATTTTAAATACACAAAAGGATGCCGCGGCATTTTCCATTCAAATGGGATTTTTGGATGATCGTAATGGGAAACAGCGAAGTTTCGCCTTTGTGACAGCGACGAGATCTAAGTGGTTTAAAAATGTTAAAAAAGGAGAAATTGTACTGGACAAGTCAATGGAAGACGATGGTGTAAAAATTGGAGATTCTTTAACCAATAATCAATACAAAGGAAAGTTTATTGTAAAAGGTTTTATAAAACATAGTAAATACAGCCATGCACCTGTTGCTTATATCAATATAGAGGACTATAAAGAAATTTATGGAACCGATAAAATGCAGTTGATTTTTATACCTGAAAGGAGTACAGCCCCCACATTCTCTGGAATGGAATCCTTTTCGAATAATCAATTCCTTAATACTATTTCAAGTTATAAATCGGAACAGATGTCCCTTAATATGATTATTTGGTTTTTAATGGTCATTAGCGGAATGCTGTTTGCAATCTTTTTTTACATGATGAATGTTCAAAAGATCGGTTTATACGGTATCCTCAAAGCGATCGGTGTAAAAACAAGTTCGCTGTTTAAAATAATGTGGATGCAAATGGCGTTTATCACCGTCATTGCACTTAGTGTATCCATTTCCCTCAGTCAAATTTTTAATAAGATAGCACCTAAAGGAATGCCTTATAGTTTAACCATGGAAACAACAGCTCAACTGTCGATTACCTTCCTAATTATAGGATTTGTTGGCGCAACGCTTTCCGGTTTACAAGTTAAAACAGTTCAACCATTGCAAGCTATTCAACAAGGAGAGGTTTAATATGATATTTAAAATAGATAATGTTAAAAAATCTTATAAAAATGGAGAAGTGACAGAAGAAATTCTAAAAGGAGTAAACCTTTTTCTTCGAGAGGGTGAGGTAACCGCTTTAGTGGGGGCATCAGGCTCCGGTAAAAGCACGCTTCTAACAATAGCTGCAGGACTCCAGCCTGCATCAGATGGACAGATCATATTTGAAGGGGAAAACTTGACTTCCATGAATTCTGAACAAGTTCGAAAAATCAGGGCCAGCAAATTTGGCTTTGTCTTTCAATTTGCCCATCTGGTACCCTTTCTAACAGTAGAAGAGCAGCTGTTACTTATGTTGGATGTATCTGAATCAAAAATGAAAAAACGGGAACAGAAAAAGGAAATTGACAAAATCTTGAAATTGGTTGAAATGGATCATCGAAAAAATGCCTATCCTTCTTCATTATCAGGCGGTGAAAGGCAGCGGGTTGCTATTGCCCGTGCCATTATCCATAAACCGAAAGTTCTCTTTGCAGATGAACCAACTGCAAGTTTGGATTCAAAACGATCAAAAGATGTGATGACATTAATTAGTAATTTAACAAAGTCACTCAATATTGCCACATTAATAGTAACACATGACGAAGAAATGCTTTCTTTTGCTGATCATATCATTAAAATGAGTGATGGGCAGATTTTACAAAAAGTGTAGAGGAAATAAAATTATATGACCAATATTTTAATTGTGGATGACGATATCAATATATTAAACCTTGTAGATATTCACTTAACTGAACAAGGATATAATGTATTTCAGGCAAAAGACGGGATGGAAGCATTGGAAATACTTAAGAAGGTAGCCTGTGATTTAGCTATAGTGGATGTGATGATGCCATTTATGGATGGTTACACCTTAACGATGGAGATTCGAACACAGTATGATATTCCAGTGATCCTTTTAACAGCTAAAAGCGAAATTGAGGATAAGGAGCAAGGATTTCAAGCCGGAACGGATGATTATCTGGTAAAACCATTTGAACCAAAAGAATTAATCTTTCGGATAAAGGCATTGCTGCGGCGATATGACTACCAGCAGGATGAATCCATACTACAAATTGGCAATACTACGATAAACAAAAAAAGCTATGAAGTTCAGGTAGGGAAGCGTACCTTGATCTTACCATTAAAAGAATTTGAGCTTTTATATTATCTAGCTTCTAATCCTAAACTTGTGTTTTCCAGAGAACACCTGATTGAACAAATCTGGGGCTTTAATTATGAAGGAGATGCGAGAACGGTAGATGTTCATATAAAAAGATTAAGGGAACGTTTTTCTAACCTTACGGAGGATTTTCAAATCAAAACAGTACGCGGGATTGGATATTCATTGGAGGTCCAACGTAAATGAGAACACTATATGTGAAATTTATTGTCATAACGATTGGAATGATGTTTATTAGCTTTCTCTTAGCTTTTGTCATTTCAAATACCTATTACCAACACCAGCTAAAACCTTATAATGACAATAAAAATACAAAAATCGCATTAGATATTGCTGCTTTTGTTGAAAGTCATCCCAAAATAAGCTTAACAGAGTATCTGGACAGCATTACTAAAGTTGGATATCAAATATGCTTGGTAGATAACAATGGTAACAGAACCTTTTTCGGTGCACCTTTCAGAAACAAAAGTCTTTCTAATTCAACTCAACAGAATGTATTAAATGGCCATATTTTTCACGGTATTCTTTATTTTCCACAAGGAACCTTTGTTACAGGCTTCTTTGCCAATGAACTAAATAATACCATTGGCGTACCGTTAAAATATAACGGAAAAACTTTTGCTCTTTTTATCAGGCCAGACATCAAGTTCCTTTTCAATGAGATGCACATTTTATTTGGATGGATTCTTGGAATAGCGATTACGTTAACCATCATTATGGTTGTTATTAATACAAAATATTTAGTAAAACCGATTTCTAACCTGACAAAAGCAACAAAATCACTGTCAAATGGTGATTTTAATGTAAAACTGGATGTGACCCGCCATGATGAATTAGGGGAACTTTCCCATAGCTTTTTGCGGATGGCAAGAAAGTTGGAACAAATGGATGAGATGAGGAAGGAATTTATTTCAAATATTTCTCATGATATACAGTCACCACTGTCTAACATAAAAGGATATACAGACCTATTAGAAATTGATTCTATAAGTAAAGAAGAAAGAGTCCAATATGTATCCATCATTAACGGTGAAATTACAAGGCTTTCCACCTTAACAAAACAATTGCTGCTCCTGGCTTCATTAGACAAAAACGAGGATATTATTAAGAAAAAAACCTTTAATCTTGGTCAGCAATTGAAGGAATTAATGCGAAACTATCAATGGGCAGTAAGTGACAAGGATATTATGCTTGGCTACTCTTTGCCAGATATAGAGATTAACGGTGATCCATCCTTGCTCCAAACAGTATGGGATAACCTCCTATCTAATGCCATTAAATACAACAAACCGAATGGCAGTATTGAGATATCTATTGATAAAAAAGAAGAAACAGTCATCGTAACCTTTGAAGATACAGGAATTGGGATGAGTGATCCAGAATTAGAGAGAATATTTGATCGCTTTTATCGGGCGGACAAGGCACGTACACGAGCAGTCGAGGGCACAGGCCTTGGTTTATCAATTGTCAAGACAATTATCGACTTGCACGGCAGCCGTATCAATGTAAAAAGTAAAGAAAATGAAGGGACTACTTTTATTGTGGAGCTGCCAATTAGATAGAATGGCTCAATATGGGATCCTATTAACAAACGCTAAGTGAATGTTAAATAAGAATTTTCCTTATTTAGATGAAATGTGAAAGAACCGTAATGTTTTTGCTGCTAATTTGGGCTAAATCAACGGATTTGGTAAATGTAAATTGACTATAAAAGATTCTTTTTCATCTTTTTTAACATCTAATGTTCACTTCTCTTAATATTTAAGAGAGCTGGTTACACTGATTGTTAAGATGCTTTTAAATTTAAGCGAATTGTATGTTTGAAAAAAACAATGAAGAAGTAATAATATAGAGAGAAGTCCATAATGGAATTAATGAGAATTTATGAGAAGAATATAAAAAATTGGCCATTAGGAATATTGAATTGTCTACAGGCTCTATATAATAAACATGTTGGTTTTTATAATTAATGTTACACAATTTCTAGCTTTCTCAGGAATCAGTTTGTAATTGGATGACGATTCAAATAATCTTAAGTATAATTCATTGTAATAAGGCTAATAGGACGTGAGGATAGGGTGAAAAAAATTACGGTTGAAAAACTGGCTCAAAGGTTTTCATTGAAAGTGTTGGCTGGTGAAAGCCAACTGCAGAAAATGATTACGCAACCACAGGTGCATCGTCCCGGCTTGGAATTTGTTGGCCATTTTGACTTTTTTCCAACAGAACGAGTTCAAATATTAGGAAAAAAGGAAATTACCTATTTACATAAATTAAGTAAAGAGGAACGTAAAATCCGAATTGGAAATATCGTCCATTACCATCCTCCGTGTTTTATTGTAACAGCGGGTGAAGAAGGACTTACCTATTTAATTCACCATTGTACAGAGCAGGGGATCCCTTTGTTAGTCACAAACAGGCCTGAAACAACTTCAGAGTTTATCACGAAATTAGATGCTTATTTGGTAAAGGAACTAGCACCAGAAATGGCGGTACATGGAGTTTGTATGAATGTGTCTGGCATTGGGATCTTACTTCGTGGGAGCTCGGGGGTAGGGAAAAGTGAGACCGCACATACGTTAATACGCCGAGGACACCGGCTTGTGTCGGATGATATCGTTGTCCTAAAAAAGCTTAGTCCACAAACTATTCTGGGTACTCATGATGGAAAAACAAAGGAATTTTTGGCTCTCCGTAGTATCGGTTTGTTGAATGTGGTTCGTTTATACGGCCGCAGGGCTTTTCAAGATGAAACACGAATTACCCTTGATATTCATTTGGCGAAATGGGAAAAGGACGCTTTGTATAATGAATTGGAACAGGAATTTCACTATACCGACTATATGGGAGTTAAAATACCTTCATTTGAAATACAACTCCAGCCTGGACGCGATGTGGCAGGTTTAATTGAGGCAGCAGCAAATAACTGGTATTTAAAGCAGCAAGGATACAGCGCCGCAGAAGAATTCATGAGCAGGATTCAGGCTGATATTATGAAATCTGGCATAGAATAACTTTATAAACTGATGAATGACACCGTTTATCGGTGTCATTTTGTATTTTCTTTAAAAAAACCGCCTGCTTAGTAGGTGCGGTGAAACGTACCGTAAGTAATGAGGTTTTTTCGAAAAAAGAACAGCACCTTCTTATTTGATGGTGCTGTTTTGTTAGCCGATAGGAAAGTAAAACTTTCCTATCAGTCATAAGTGCACTAAGACATGCTTCGTGAGCATTAGCCTCGTAGTCGAGAAGCTGTGCTTTTCGACGAACTACTCCTCTGTCTACGCCCTAACAAGCTTGCCAGTCGGCGAGTTTTCTTTATTTTTGCTCTTGCAATGAAATTAGTTTCAACCAGGATTTTCTGATCCAATATGAAGAAAAGAATGGTCAAATGCTAAAAATGACTGTATTCCTCCACGTACGCTTTTGCTTATTTTAATATTCTCCTTTAATGACAAAAAACGACCCCCGAATGGTTCCAGCTAGTTTAGACTTTTGTTTGGCAAACTTAAACTTCTCTGCTAACTCCTTTGGTATCTCCATCCCCTCAGAAAGCTTAAAACCAACGGCCCGTTTCGGCTTAGGGCCATCAACCGTATACATGACGTTGATTGCAAGACCATCCTCATAAAAGACGTAGGTAAATTTGATATTTTCCACTTGAAAACGCGACGTTTCTAAAGGTTTAGCCGCAAACTCAATATCACGTTCTTTCAAAATTCGGTTCACATAATCAAGGGTCTCCTGACTTTCGCTAGCTGGTACAACTGTAAATTCATGCTTGTATTTGTTCATAAAGTAACGGGCTTCATTCGCACGTAAACCGGCAAGCGCTTCTGCTACAGGTGAAGACTCTAAACCAACCGTAGACACATTTTTAAAATCAACGATATAGGACATTTCCATTCCACCTTTTCTCTCTTTATTTCCTTACAACAGGTATCCACATCTCGCCCAATACTAAACCGTCTCGCTGCCCCATTTCAACCGTGGCATTTGGCCCACCAACATAGGCAAAATTCGTTGCTTCTGGCAAGACTTGACCAAAAGCAATACCAGTAAGCGTATTACTCAGCTCTTCAGCAGTCTTCCCTTCCCCTTTAACAACTAGGTATTCCCCCTTAGGAAATTGAATCAATCTGGATTCTTCCGGTATCGATGCCGCTGTCATGACGCCAGCATAGTGCATCATCTTGTTATTGACCGCCTCGTTCACAGCAAAAATGTAATCATTTGAGGCTATGGCTTTTAAAGCCTCGAGCCTTCCATCTTGTTTGATGGCCTTCCAAAAGTCTGACTTTTCCTTGTTTATACCAGCATAGTCTGTGTAATCACTCTTAAGCTCAGTTCCAAGACCTAAAACGGTAAAGCTGTCTTTTTCTTCTAAGGTATAATTCGCCATATTTGAAACCATCCTCTTTTTTATTATTCAAATGATTTGTCTTTTCATTTGATGAGTTTATAATAACCTTAAATAGTATCAAAAAATGATACTGTTTAGGAGGTCACGATGAAAAAAGTTGAACGGATTAATATCATCATGCGGTATATCAACAACCGCTCCCACTTTACAGTTTCTGAAATCATGCGAGAATTTAACATCTCTCGTTCGACAGCTATTAGAGATATCAGAGAAATTGAAGCCATGGGGATGCCACTTGTCGCTGAAGTTGGAAGGGATGGGGGTTATTTTGTCATGTACAACTCTGTCCTGCCCACTGTCCGGTTTACTGATAATGAGGTAAAAGCCCTTTTTATTGCCTTTATGGCCACAAGAAATCAGCAACTCCCCTATCTAAAGAGTCGACAGTCTTTGGCTGAAAAATTACTAGGTCTCATTTCAGAAAGTCAGCAAGATGACCTTGTTCTTTTAAATCAAATCTTGCTCTTTGAAGGAACTAACCCTAATAATCCCGACCTGCTTGATCTGTCAGACCTCCCTCATCCTATATTAGAAAAACTTATCCAAACCCTTCTATTAGATAGCTATTTATTGATTACCATCAAAGAAGAGAAAGAAATAAAGTCTTACCCCATTTATCTCTTGCACCTTTATCGTGAAAAAAGCCTTTGGCTGATTGAAGGCTTTGACTTAAAGGATGAAAAGAGGATGCTCTTTCCTGTCGACAATCTCACCAATGTCACACCATACTCTGCGAAAAAAAGATTAAGTAAGAAAAAAATTTTAGAAAAACTGAGTATGCAGGAAGAAGTAATCAACCTTGTACTTGAACTTGGTCCAAAGGCGATTGCCCAGTTCAAAAAATATCATCCTTTAAAAGTTTCAATTTCCTATACGAATCCATACCAAACCACAGCTATTCTAAAGACTTTTATCAATGTTAATAGTTCAGAAGAATTGACCGAAATAACAAATTGGCTGCTTTTTCTAGGTGGGGATATCAAGGTCAGGGAAATGCCAGAAGAGATCTTAGAAGTTTTACAAGAGAGATTATGTATATTTTGCCCATAAGCGGTTCCAGTTAAACTCCAAATAATTTGAGTTTAGCTGGTTGCCAGTTCCTCTTATTTTAGACACACCCAGAAAAAATCTTCTCGGTTATACTCCAATCCTTGCAGTTTAACCTAAATTGGTTTAATCTTTATTATCAATATGTTCAAACTTTGACACAGAATACGGCGCGTTTATTTAGATTTATTTATCATGGTGAACCGTATCAAAAATAAGGCGGATTTTTTCACAATTACCCTGAATCGTCTTATAAAAAATGGCTGTTTTATTTATGAAGGACATTTCAGGTTGTTCCATAGCGGGATTTGTCCATCATAACGGCGCTGAAGACCATTTTGGGGATTCCCAAGCAGGGTTTTGTCCTTTATACCGGTGATGAAGGCCATTTCGGTGGTAGCCAAGAGGAGTTTTGTCCTTCATGCAGGTGATGAAGGCCATTTTGGAGATTCCCCAAAAAAACTATCCTTCATGGAATTTTCAGTAAGAATTATAACAACCATTTATAACTGTACAAAAACCGCACGTTTAATAGGTGCGGTGAACCTTACCATAAGATAATAGCTACTTTAGTAGGGTTTGATAGGGAATTATATATCCGAAGGAGGAAGTGAACGTACATGATCAACATAACAATTCCAAAACCAAATGTTACTATTACCAAACAGAATAATCCGGAGCAAAGTAATATTTATGGGTTTACAGATTTTCATCTTATCCCTAGAGATAAGGGTGGTGTTTTTTTATTTTATAACAATAATCAAGAGCTATTATTTGTGGGGAAAGCAAGGAAGTTGCGACAAAGAATTAAAAAGCATTTTGAAGATACTGTTTCCCCGATTAAAATGCATCGAGACGAAGTTACCAAAATTGCGGTTTGTGTGATCGAAGATCCTGTGCATAGGGAAATTTACGAAACGTATATTATTAATGAACTCAAGTCGAAGTATAATATAGACAAGGTGTTTTTTAAGTAAAATTCCATTAAGGCAATAGGTATTGTTGAATATGACGATATCTATTGCCTTTTATCATTGATATCTTTAAAGGATGGGACTAAATTGGAGAGTCTAGACACAAAACCAATGGCTTATATATATACTTATGCATGTTATGAGGATGAACGTTCATTGTGTGCTTTGGAAATGCGTTCATTTTTTTGGGAGGAGTCACAAACTTCTATTTTAGAAAGCCCTATTAAAATTGATCCCAGCCGAAGTCCGTTTATAAAGGAAAGAATTGCTGTCATATATGAAGATCACAGCCTTGAAAACCTACTCAAACAAGTTGCAAACTTTCAAGTAACTGGGGATACATTTAAAGTGTATTATGTTAAAAATGATGGACATGAAAAAATAGCAGAGGAAGGATTTGAGAACCGGCGTGCCATTGAGAAGAAAATCGGTCTACTAATAAATGGTGTAGCGGATCTTCATCATCCAAAGCGAGTGTTTGGCGTTATGAATGTAAATGGAAGATGGGTATTCGGTGACTATGTAAAAAGTGAGTCTATTTGGTTTCGACATCAACAGAAGCCGCATAGTTATTCCACTGCACTTAACACGCGTGTGGCAAGAGCTGTTGTGAATATCGCCATTCCAGTAACAAGTGGAATAAAGGCAATTGACCCGTGCTGTGGGATTGGCACGGTATTGGTAGAAGCCTTATCGATGGGGATTGATATAGTGGGCAGTGACAGAAATCCTCTTGTTCTTGGTGGAACCAGAGAGAATATCGCACATTTTGGGTTTACCGGAGAAGTGAGATTAGCAGATATCCGCCATATCACAAATCAATATGATGTAGCGATTATCGATTTGCCCTACAATTTGTGCTCGGTCATTTCTCCTGAAGAGCAGCATGAAATACTTCAATCCGCACGCAGGATTGCTAAGAAAGTTGTAGTGGTAACGGTAGAGCCAATTGATGAAGCCCTCAAAAAGACGGGATTTTGCGTGATGGATCGTGCTTTTGTAAAAAAAGGATCATTTGCTCGTGAAGTGATTGTTTGTATGTAATTTCGCATCTTAAAAAATGTATTGATTTGCGAGGTAGTAAGAAACGCATAGGTATGGATGAAAGAATGTACATGTTTAAATTCCACCTTGGGCATATTATAAATGCTCATGTCATTCATTTAATGCAGATGAGACTATGATCGTTTTATAAAGGTGATAATAAATGGAAGCAAAGAGAGTTAGTGAAACGCGTATCGTGCATACCGATCAGGTACTCATTAATGATTTGAACAATTATCATACCCTATTTGGCGGAGTTTTAATGAAAAAGATGGATGCTTGTGCGACACTTTCTGCCCGTAGGCATACACGGGTAAAGCAATGTGTTACAGCATCAACCGACTCTGTTAATTTCCTTGGGCCGATTCGGGTAACTGATTCAGTCTGTTTCGAATCATATGTTTGCTATACAGGAAGAAGGTCAATGGAGATTTTCTGCAAAATAATTGCTGAAGATCTGGAAACGGGAGAGCGTAGAATCGCAGCAAATGCATTCCTTACCTTTGTTCCTCTGGATGAAAATAAAAGACCAGTGGAAGTCCCTCCTATTATCCCGGAAACAGAGGAAGAAAAATATCTGTTTGAAACAGGAAAAGAACGGGAAAGAATTCGCAAGTTAAAAAGGGAACAAAATAAAGAACTTGTGTCCAGACTTACAGTAGATAAACCGTGGGATTATTAAAACAAACAAAAGGAGATTGATTGTGTGTTAGTATCATCCGGCTTTGATGAATTGAAAGAGGCACAAATGGCAATTGCAAATCTTAATAAGACAAAACCATCGATTTTTCAAGGGTTTTTAAATATCATACATCTAACCCGTCAAATGCAGTTTGGGTATCAATATATGGGCGCGTTATTAATGGATGAAGACCCTAGTGAATTTCTTCCGAATGTCCAGGATGATTATGTACTGTCTATTTACCATCACGAAATTGATAAATTAAAAGCAGACCAAAGATTCCCTGAATTAAAACAACTGCTAAGTACATATAAACCACTAAGCTATGCCAATATCAGCAAGCTGGCATTAGGGGACAACCCAAAAGAGCTGACTGGTCCAACAGTAATCCATTAGTAACTCCAAAGTCAAAGGACACTTATTAAATAATTAAAAGGAAAGAAGCATGGAATGTTTAAAAAAGTGATGGTTGCAAAAAGCAAGGCTCTCAACTAAAAATGAGAGCCTTAAAATAGTCTATAACATGTAAAACCGATTTTATGCCACTCCTATTGTTGCAAATTTTCTAGAATATCATTTGCCAATCCAGCAAGTATTTGATGGCCCTTGATATTTGGGTGAACATCATTTGGTAAAATATATTCAGTTTGGTGTCCATTAAAGGCTGTATAGGCATCAGCGACATTGGCTCCCGTTGTATTGGCAACACTGGTTATAACAAGTTGATTGACGGTAGGAATAATCTGCTCTGCGAACATATTCAATGGGGTGCCGCTCGCAAAAGCGTCAAATAAATTATATAGAATAATAGTAGCCTTCGGATTTACTTGCTTGATAGTCTCAATAATTGCGAATAAGTTGATGCCCAAGTTTCCTGCAGTCTTCAAGGCGGCATTTTTTGCGGCATTAACCTGGTCAGATGTCCACGGACCTGATGGATTTTTCAGAAGGGCCGCAATTTCTGGGGTTTGAAAGAAATCATTGTAACCAATCTCGACCGTTACTACATTTGCCTTTTTAATGGCTTTTAAATTTTCAGGGATTTGAATGGCATCCAACAACTGCTTTGAAGTCCATCCGGGATAACTAATGTCTTTCGTCACAGTATAATGGTCACTTTCAATTAAATATGGAAAAGCCAAAGTGGATGGCTGTGGTTGATACTGAGCAAGATGCCATCCGTATGTAACAGAATCCCCCAATGCAACCAGGTTCTTTTGGGGCTGTACTTCCGCAAACGCTAACGATGAAAAGAAGGTGCCAATTGCAAGCATGAGAGTTAATAAAACCGAAATTCGTTTAATCTTCAACCTCTATTCCTCCTCATAAAATAGTTAATCCAAAACTTATTATAATTTATAAAATTCAGTATATTCAATAATTACCATTAAACAAATTACGCTAAATTTCCTAGGAATTTTTAATTATTAAAATTAAAAATACACCTCATCAACAGTTAATCAACCATATAAATAAGAATTTACCCCTAGGAAAAAACTCATTTTGGTACATTTCGGTGAACAGTACTATAAATAAAAGCGGTTTCGAAAAACTCCCTCTAGTATTTCTTTAAAATAAATGATTAATTTATATAAGGAAATAAACAATGGAGGAATCTTAGATATGCCTAATTTACCAAAGTGTCCAAAATGTAATTCAGAATATACTTATGAAGATGGGAATTTACTTATTTGCCCTGAATGTGCTCATGAGTGGACTCTAGAATCAGAGAAGGAAAATAGCGAGGACCAAAGGATTATTAAAGATGCAAATGGAAATGTCTTAAACGATGGTGATACTGTCACAATAATTAAAGACCTAAAAGTAAAAGGAAGTTCGTCAATCCTAAAATTAGGAACAAAAGTTAAGAATATCCGTTTAGTTGAAGGCGATCATGATATTGATTGCAAAATTGAGGGCTTTGGAGCTATGAAATTAAAGTCTGAATTTGTGAAAAAGGTATAAATGCAATCTAAATGCAATCTAAATGGTGACAGAATTGGATTTTAATAAAAGGGTTTTAACGAAGGGCGCCTTATTTTTTGAAAAATCCCTCTTATACTCGGCAATGAGGTTTTTCTAATAGACTTTTTAGAAGTGGAGCACATGGTGGCTTCACTTTTTTATCGTTTAAAAACAGACCATAAGAGCAAGAATGAGGACGAAATGAAGGGTAATAACTTGTTAAAATGGGTCCAATCAATCTGAGTAATCTTCACTGAAAAATTATTTTGAGGAATCACAATGAAGGTTAGTTCCCAACTATATTTATAATCTTTACCAGAAGTAACGAATTGTAATAAGCTTAAAGAATTAGGTGTAAAACGTTTTAGTTTGGAAATGCCCTATCTAACTTATTTAGAAAAGAAGGCTGGTAAATCCAATTTGTGCACCAGTGCAGAAAGGATCGTGAAGTGACATGATGGCGAATATCAATCTTACATTTGAAGAGATGTGGGAGAAAATCATTGCATGTGATCGTAAATATGATGGGCTATTTTTTACGGCAGTTAAAACAACTAAAATATACTGCCGCCCTTCCTGCAGATCAAGAAAGCCCAAGAAAATAAATGTTGAATTTTACTATGACATAAACGAAGTTGAAAAAGCTGGTTATCGTCCTTGTAAAAGATGCCAGCCGGAAGTAGAGCAATCCCCAAATATGGCGGTTGTCAAAAATATCATTACGTTCCTGGTCAATCATTATAAACAAAATTTGATATTAAAAGATATAGCGGATCAAGTCGGCTTAAGTCCCTATTATTTGGAACGCTTATTTAAACAAGAAACATCTGAGACACCGCGGACTTATTTAGAAAAAATACGCATCGATAAAGCAACCAACCTTCTAAAATCCACAACCCTAACGAATCTTGAGATTTGCTATGAAGTGGGCTTCCAAAGCTCCTCCAATTTTTACAAAGTGTTTCGTAGCCTGAAAAACTGTTCACCTAGTGAATACCGAAAGGAACTCCTTTATGAATTGGATTGATCATGAAACTTATTTGGAGTTGAATCTTCCAAAGGAATTTAATTTTGAAGAGTGTTTAATTTTTTTAGGCAGGTCTGACCAGGAAGTGCTTCATCAAACGAAAGAAGGCTCTTTATATAAACTAATCAAAGTTAATGAATCTTTGATTTTATGTAAAATTGGGTCTACCGATCCAACCATCAAGGTTGAATTTCCGATAAACGCCCCTTCCATTGACTGTCGTAAAAAAGTGGCAGAGTATATCTGGGAATGGTTTGATTTGGATCAGGAATTAGTGGGATTTTATCAAATGGCTAGTCAGGATAAAGTTTTAAAGACACTTGCCCAGAAATATGATGGATTACGGATTATGTGCATCCCTGATCTATTCGAAGCGTTAGTATGGGCGATTATGGGGCAGCAAATCAATTTAACATTTGCTTATACATTAAAGAAACGCTTTGTTGAACAATATGGTGAAAGTCTCACTTTCGAAGGAGAAACATTTTGGCTTTTCCCCTCATTTGAGAAAATAGCTTCCATACATGTAGATGATTTAAGGAAGCTTCAATTTACGACCCGGAAGGCTGAATATATCATTGATATCGCTAAAGCGATGACAAGTGGTGAATTAACAAAAGAATTATTGCTTCAGAAAAAAGATGGTCAGCAAATACAAAAAACATTAATGAGGATAAGAGGGATCGGGGCGTGGACGGCAGACTATGTGATGATGAAATGCCTGCACTATACCTCTTCCTTCCCAATTACGGATGTCGGACTTCATCATGCATTAAAAAATCTTTTAGACCTTGAGAGGAAACCGACTATAGACGAAATTAAAGAATATGCAGCAGGCTGGGAAGGGTGGCAGGCGTATGCTACCTTTTATCTTTGGAGGTCCTTATATGACAAAAAAATATAAATTAGACTATGAATCACCAATTGGCGTGATCGAAATAATCGGTACTAAAGAGGCGATCAGCTCTATTTTGTTCACTGAAGAGAGTAAAAAGCTGAATCATTTACAGGCTGAAACTCCTCCGGTTCTAGCAGAGTGCTATAACCAACTTGACGAATATTTTAAAGGCTCCCGCTATGAATTTACCTTCCCATATCAATTCGAAGGGACAGATTTTCAAAAAACAGTATGGAACGCTTTAATAGAAATTCCTTTCGCGGAAACGGGATCCTATAAGGATATTGCCGTTTCTATTGGAAATGAAAAAGCCATCAGAGCTGTAGGAAGTGCAAATGGGAGAAACAAGTTAAGCATCGTCATTCCATGTCACAGAGTAATCGGGTCAAATGGGAAATTGACCGGTTATGCAGGAGGCTTGTGGAGGAAAGAATGGTTGCTTGAACATGAAAAAACTTGTAAAAAGGGAAAATAAGTTGGGTTTAATGTACATTCTGCAGATGAGGTTTTTGTTTGGAAGGGGAAAAATGGACAATAACTGGACTTAAGGGTACCTTTATTACACAAAATAACCCCCCTTTAGGGGGGGGGGGGCGTTATGCACGAAGCAATTGAAGGACTTGTTGGGGTTGTTGGGTTGCCTGTGCAAGCATGGTTTGAGCTGCTTGAGCAAGAATGCTCGATTTAGATTGATTCATCATTTCTTTCGCCATATCTACGTCACGGATACGTGATTCAGCATCTGTTAGGTTTTCTTCAGATTGTTGATTGACAGATAGTACATGTTCTAAACGATTTTGTAATGCACCCATGGTTGCTCTATAATTAGACACTGTTTGAATACCAGCATCAAACTTTTTAATGGCTGCTTGAGCATTGTTTACAACATCGATTGAATCTACTCCTAATGCTTTAGCAGAAGCATCAAACAGATTCACACTCATATTTTCATTACTGTTAGCACCAATATGGATTTTGGGCCCATTATTAGATGCAGTGATCGTTGGCCAAATAACATTATAAGTAGTAACTGTATTATTTGTTGTGCCATAAGGTGTTTCATCGACAATCGTTTGATTATCTTTCAAATTGGCAATGTTCCCAGTTGCATCAGAACCAGTTAACGCCCCGGTATCTGCATTGCCTAGGTTCGGAATAAGCTGGTTAGTGATGTAATCTACTCCTCCGCCAGGAGCATTAGATGTAAACTTTGTTACAAAGTCACTCAAATTGGCAAATGCGCCATGTGTAGCATTAGTAATGGCATCGTCGAGAGTTTTAGTCGTATCTGCTTTCATGTAATTGATGAGATCTTTAACTCCGGTGCCGCCTGCAGCCTTTATTTTGGAATCCATATAACGGACTGCTGCATACCCCATAGAATAGTGCTGTGAATCTTGGGTCCATGTAGTAGTTCCATTACCAATTAAATTAGCTAAATTTTGTGCGCCGCCTACTGCTGTTAGGTCCGCAGATAAACGTTCATCAGCACCTATAGTCGCTTCAGCCGAACCCTCCATGAACCAAGTTGGCATACCAGTAGCTACATTGATGCTAGCATCCATTGCTGCATGGGTCATTTCGTGTGCCAATACCCGGTCAAATGCAATGGGTGATCCTCCATCGGGGAAAGCGGAATTATTAAAATCAGATAAATCAATGTGTAATTGCAAATTACTTCCTGGGCCAGGTACTCCTGGAACAAAACTGTCTGATACATAGGCGAGAGTTCCCCCAGGGCCATCAATACTATTATCCAATACAACATTGATCGTTTGGCCGTTACCACCAATACCATAAGTTTTTTGGACGAGGTCTACAGCCGCCTGCAGCCATCCCTTTTGCAGCCCGTCTAAAGCGTTTTGCTGAGAGGATGCTGAGGCTGAAGATACATTTAGTAGGTTGATAGTATTAAACTGTGTCGAACTAGAAATACGGTCAATCTGTTTAGTGATTTGATCCATTTCAGCCTGAATGCTTTGGCGATCTTGAGCAGTATTCGTATCATTAGAAGCTTGTACAGACAATTCTCTGCCACGCTGTAACAGAGATTGAGTTTCACTAAGTGCACCATCAGCAGTTTGTAACATAGAAATTCCATCTTGAGCATTCCTAGTTGCTTGGGCAAGTCCCCTAATTTGTCCACGCATGTTTTCGGATATTGCTAGTCCGGCAGCATCATCGGCAGCAGTATTGATACGAAGACCAGAAGAAAGTTTTTGCATGGATTTAGCCTGGTTGTTACTGTTAATGTTCAACTGACGAAGTGTGTTAAGAGCAGTACTGTTATGATTAATAATCATGGTTAGTTCACCTCCTTAAATTTCCTGTATACATGTGAAGTGGATACTCTCCACATATCTATACGTTTAAAACAGTGTATACAGATTTAAATAATATCGGTTAAAAATTTCAAAAGTTTACTTGATTTTAAATTTTATGGTATAGATATCTTTATTTTCAAAATGATGAAATATAATCCATTTAAAATATTTCCAATGTTCACCTCATTGACCATTTCCTTTATTGCTTCTGTCACGCTTTTCTATTTAGTTTTTCTAAAAATCTTTAGATAGTCCACCCATTATCTACCATCTTTTACATAGTTTTATAGCTATCAAATAATCGTAAATATTTTAATCTCGTAATAATAGTGATAAACTATAAATAGGTTAATTGATCAGAAAAGGTGTGTGACGAGCCGCGCCCTTACTTGCTGTAACACCAAAGCAAGAGCGCTTACATCCTTTCTGCAAATCTAAGGGGTAAGAGGATGGGAAAAATGAGTAGCAGACAAACTAAAACAGATGTTATCTTAATTGGTGCTGGAATCATGAGTGCGACTTTAGGGACACTTCTGAAAGAATTAGCACCGGAATGGGAAATGACAGTTTTTGAGAAGCTCTATAAGGCAGGGGAAGAAAGTTCTAACGAATGGAATAATGCGGGAACGGGGCATGCTGCACTATGTGAACTTAATTACACAGTCGAAAAACCAGATGGATCAATAGACATTAGTAAAGCTATTCAAATTAATGAACAGTTCCAGGTTTCCAGACAGTTTTGGGCATATCTTGTTAACAGCAATCTGATCCGTAATCCACAGGATTTTATCATGCCACTGCCTCATATGAGTCTTGTCCAAGGGGAAAATAATGTTACTTTTTTGAAAAAACGTTTTGAAGCGCTTTCGAACAATCCTCTGTTTGAAGGGATGGAATTTTCTGAGGATTCAAAAAAACTTCAGGAATGGATTCCACTGATTATGGATGGCCGCACATCCAAGGAGCCTATTGCCGCTACGAAAATCGACTCTGGAACCGATGTCAATTTTGGTGCTTTAACACGTATGTTGGTTGACCACTTGAAGAGTAAAAATGTTAAAATGAAATACAAGCATCAAGTTGAAGATTTGAAACGTACGAGCGACGGATTGTGGGAATTAAAAGTAAGAAATGATAAAGGTGAAGTCGAACGTCATACGGCGAAATTCGTCTTTATCGGCGGTGGTGGCGGAAGCCTGCCTTTACTGCAGAAAACTGGTATTCCTGAAAGTAAAAATGTAGGGGGATTCCCAGTAAGCGGACTATTTCTGGTCTGTAACAATCCGGAAGTGGTCGAACAGCATCATGCAAAAGTATACGGTAAAGCTGCAGTTGGTGCACCTCCAATGTCTGTGCCGCACCTTGACACACGTTATATTGACAACAAAAAATCATTGCTATTTGGACCGTTTGCCGGCTTTTCGCCGAAGTTCCTAAAAACGGGCTCTATGTTTGATTTACTAGACTCCGTAAAACCATATAATGTCCTAACGATGCTGGCAGCAGGTACAAAAAACATTCCATTAACTAAATACCTGATTCAACAACTTATGCTATCAAAAGAACAGCGAATCGAAGAGTTAAGGGAATTTGTTCCGAATGCAAAAAGTGAAGATTGGGATATCATAGTAGCGGGACAGCGAGTACAAGTGATTAAGGATACTGTAAAAGAAGGAAAAGGAACACTTCAATTTGGTACGGAAGTGATTAGTGCCGCTGATGGATCAATCGCCGCATTACTAGGTGCTTCTCCAGGTGCTTCTACAGCCGTTAATGTAATGCTTGAAGTTATGAAAAAATGCTTCCCGCAGCATTTTAAAGAGTGGGAGCCAAAAATAATAGAAATGATTCCTTCCTATGGCGTGTCACTTGCTGAAAATCCGGACCTTTTCAAAGAAATTCATGCCTCTACCGCATTTTCGCTTGGCCTTAGCAAACACGTGCCGTCAAGTGATGCAGCAAATGAGGAACGTAATATAGAGCTGGAAACTGTAACTGTATAAATATATTAGATAAGCATCTTTATGGGGCTGTTGATCGAAGTTTGCCAACCTCCTTTAAGATGCTTTTATTTATGTCCTTTTTCAAAAATATAAAACATTACACAAGCGAATTTGAGACAATCAATTTTGAATAGATGGATAGAAAGTTTTTGGAAATTACTTTAAAATATTGTTTGAGTAGGAAAGCTGTAATGAAATAGAAAAGCTGATTATACAGTGGGACGGAGTTAATAAAAATGTTAGGTGCTCAAACGAGATATTCACGACTTGCAAATATAACAAAGTTAATTAATTCCAAGCAGGAGTTACGTGAAGTGTTAGAACATGTAACTACTGCCATATCTGAGGAAATTGTCCAATGCGATGCTGTCGGTATTTATTTGCCAATGGAGGATGGGACATTTAGAGGATACGCTGGAAAACCGGATACCATAAATGGATTGACACTTGATACGATGATCATTGATCCTGAAAGTGATCTATTAGCCAAAGAATTGGTTAGAACAAAGAGAACCATCTATATATCTGATACTTCAAAGGATAAACGGCCCAATCCCGTACTAGTTCAGGCCTTTAAAATTAAATCAATATTAGCTCTGCCGATTTCATTTGAGCAAGAATTATTTGGCCTAGTTTTTTTGTTCAATTTTGGGGTAATTTTGAATTTAACACAATCAGAAATTGAAAGTGTTGAGGCCTATGTGAATATGGCGGCAGTGGCAATTCGAAATGCTAATTATTTAAAACAAAAGGAAAACTTAATTGCGGAAAAGCAGCTGTTACTTGATGTGACACGCGATCTTTCCATGTGTTCCTCTATACAAGGCAGTCTTGATAAATGTTTTTTCTATTTAGAGAAAACGCTAGATAATAATTGCATGGATATCCAAATACTAGATACCAAAGTAGACAACAGCATCAAGGAACACTCATGTAAAGATGCCAAAAAGGAATGGCATGAGACATTTGAAAAGTTAAACATAAACAAATGTTATGATGCCGTGATTCAAAAGGTAATCGAAACCAAGAAATCAGTCCTTATTCCTGATGTTATGGCGGATCATAGACTTAATCATGAAATTTGCCGACAATATTCAGTAAAAGGTCTATTTTTGATCCCATTGGTTTCAATAGGGGAAGTTTTAGGGATCATAACCATTGTGGATCAAGAGAAAAAAGGGCGTATTTATACAAATTCACAAATTCGGCTGTCACAATCGATCGTTGATGCAACAGCTTCTACGTTAACAAGCTTGCTATATATGAACCAGCTTGAAGAAATGATAGAGGAGAGGACAAGGCAGCTGGAAGTAGCGATAGAGAAGAAAAATAATGTAATTGAAAGTATCTCTGACGGATTCATAGCTTTAAATAAGAATTGGAGAATAACCTATATAAATAAAAATTTCTGCCGTCATGAACTAACATTACAAGACCTATTAGGCAAAAATATATGGACGATTTTCCCTAAGGTTGTTGATACCGTAATCTATAAAGAATTACAAAAGGTGATGATAGAACGGATCCCAGTATATTTTGAATCCCATATTACCTATAGGGATTCTTGGTATGAGATTGTAGCTTATCCATATGGTGAGGGCATCTGTGCTCTTATTAAGGACATTACGGAAAAAAAGAAATACGAAAAGGAATTAAAAAGGTTATCCGGACTGGAGTTATTAGGACAGATGGCAGCAGGTATAAGCCATGAGATCAGAAATCCGATGACAACCGTTCGGGGCTTTCTGCAGATTATAAAGGAAGCAAATGACTTCGAGAGATACAGACATTATTTAAATATAATGATTGAGGAACTGGATCGTGCGAATGCGATGATTACAGAATTTCTTTCGATGAGCAATACGAAGACAACAGATTTGCAGAAGCTAAGTTTGAATTCCATCCTATTGGATATCGCTCCATTAATTGAAATAGATGCGTTTAACCAAAATAAATATGTAACAATTGATACTCAGACGATCCCGGAATTATTATTAAACCGGAATGAGATACGCCAATTAATTATTAATTTATACCGTAATGGCTTAGAAGCAATGGAAGATGGAAAAACGTTAACCATACGAACGTACTTGGAAGAGGATGATGTGGTTCTGGCATTCAGGGACCAAGGGGAAGGGATTAAGCCTGAGGTATTAGAAAAATTAGGCACCCCCTTCTTCACTACCAAGGAAAAAGGGACAGGCTTGGGATTAGGTGTAAGTTACGCTATAGCAGCTCGCCACAATGCAAAAATTGAAATTCAAACAAGCAAAGAGGGCAGCACTTTTTATGTCAAGTTTTTAACAGCTCCCTTTTCTTCCTGATTTAGCTAGTTATAAAGATATTGGAAAAGTTGGAGCCTGCAAGAATAGGCTCCCTATTTTATTATTTCCTAGGCGCTTAAGAGACCGCAAAACCTCAAGAATGGCAGCAGGTTGAAAAAACGGTCGAAGGGGCAGTATAACTATCATCTATGGATGTTAGGTTTTTCGACATTTTTTGAGCGAAGTGGCACTTTCTAAGTAGATATGAAAGTTGTATATTGTAAATAGTAACTATTAATGTAAATGGGTGAATTGATGAAAGAATTTTACAGCCAAATGAGTCGCAAATCCTATTATATCTCCATGTTGATTGTCATTTTTCTAATGGTAACAGGGGTGATCACAGGCAAATCACTTTTTTATCAATTTGAAATAGGATTTATTTTGCAGTGTTTACTCATTTTAGTCTTATCCGTATGTTTATTAATCTATCCAAAGTATGAGACACATTTTTTTAGAATTATGATCATTCTTTTAGGATCTATCTACTTCTATCTGCTTTTCTTTTTATATCCTGAAACTTGGTCCACATATATATATATTTGTTTTATTCCTGCATTAGCAATCCTATTTTTTGATTCAAAGTTGTTTTACTTTTCCTTCGTGCTAAACGGCATTTTACAAATATTCACCATGGTTTATACCACCTTTTTTGATAAAGGCAGCGTATATGCATCTTTAAAGGGGGATCTAATTGGCAATACGATTGACTTAGTTGGGGTCCAAGTAATCATATTTCTAATTTACTATCTATCCTTTAATCGGATCAAAAAACAGCATCTCTATTACGAGCAATTACAGAACTCAGAACGTTTAAAACTGACAGGGCAATTAACAGCTGCTGTTGCTCACGAAATAAGAAATCCGTTAACAGTTGTTAAAGGATTTTTGCAATTCTATAAAGAAGATACTTCCATTCCGCCTTCCATGAAAGACAATTTTTGTTTAATGATTGATGAATTAGAGACAGCAGAAGAAGTCATATCGCAATTTTTATCCCTGGCAAAGCCTGATAAAGATTTAAGTTTGGAAAAAGTGGATGTAGAGGATGTCCTTCATAGTGTGACAAGCTTACTCCATTCCTATGGAACCATAAATGATAATCAGATTCATATAAATGCAGAGGAAGCTTGTTATATTGCTATAAATAAAATTGAGTTTAAACAGCTGATTATTAATTTAATAAAAAATGCCATTGAGGCTTCAGAAGTCGGTCAATCGATTGTTGTTGATGCAAGTAGAAAAGGGAAATATATTGAAATTAAAATCAAGGATGAGGGAAGTGGGATGTCGATAGAAGAAATTAAATCTCTAGGCACTCCTTTTTATTCATTAAAAAGTAAGGGAACAGGTTTGGGGTTAATGATTTGTTTTAATATTGTAGAAAAATATGATGGGGCACTCCATTTTAATAGTTCGATCGGAAAAGGAACGACTGTCACGGCTCGATTTTTAGCTGTAAATGACTGAAAATATCCTATAAGGGTTGATTGATTGAAAAAAGAAGCGTTAAAGAACACTTATAAGTGTCCTTGACGCTTCTTTTTGCTGCCTTTAGATAATTTCCAATGTGACATTAATATTCCCGCGGGTTGCTTTGGAATAAGGGCAGAATGCATGTGCTTTGTGAGCAAGTTCTTCAAGAAGGTCTCTTTCAATACCGGCACCTTTAATTTGAAGGGTAACGGCTAATTTATACCCTTGGTCAGAATCGTCTTTTAATAAACTTACGTTCGCTGTTACTTCTGACTCAAAATTGACTCGTTCTTTTCTTGCGATTAACTGTAAGGCACCATCGAAGCAAGCGGAATATCCTGCTGCAAAAAGCTGCTCCGGGTTTGTCGCCTGAGGGAGCTGCTTTGCTCTAGGTGTTCCCGGCATTGCTATATCTAACTTAATCATTCCATCTGGAGATTCAACTCTTCCCTCGCGTCCTCCTACTGCTGAAACTGTTGATGTAAATAATGTGTTCGCCATTATAAATTCCTCCTGTTTTTGTATTTTATAAAATTTAATTTTGCAAAACCTTTGTAGTCACATCTTACTCTTTGTTTGTCTGGTTGTCAACAATTTAATTGTGTGCAATATAATGTTGTGTTTAACTATTCATTTGCTAAAATTGGGATAGCAATGATTAATAAAGCTGGGGTGCACATCAATGGAAAATAAGGAATTATTTCATTTAGATAATCAATTATGCTTTTCACTATATGCTTGTTCAAGAGCAATCCTACGTTTGTATCGCCCATTCTTGGATGAATTGAATCTTACCTATCCGCAATATTTAGTTCTTCTGGCATTATGGGAGAAAGAACAAAGCACGGTTAAACAGCTTGGGAAACTGCTCGATCTTGATTCTGGAACGCTGACCCCCATGTTAAAACGAATGGAGGCCGCCGGATTAATTGAGCGCCAGCGGGATAAAACAGATGAACGCGTGGTGATTGTGACCATTACTGAAAAAGGGGAAGCGATTAAGGAGAAAGCTTTTTGTATTCCGAAATCCCTGCTGGAGGCATCGGGTATGACGGTGGAAGAAGTACAAGCCTTAAATAAGGTGATTAAGCAATTAACACAACAGGTACATTCCATCTAACAGGAAAAATATATTGATATTCATTTTAAATGTTTCAAATACTAAAAACAGCGAAGATGAAGTTATCGGAGGACATATGAGATCGGATAGACATTTGAAAAAGAAGAGTAAATGGAAGGTTTTTCGTAATACCTTTCTTGTGATCCTTATAATTAGTGGTGCTGCAATGGCATATGCCTATTATCAGATTCAGCCAGCCCAACATTTCAATGCCAAGAGTGTAAATATTTTACTGATGGGATCCGATCAAAGGCCAGGAGAAACGATTGGCCATTCGGATACCATGATTTTGGCACATGTGGATTTGAGCAAGCATCAAGTGAACGCCATTAGTATCCCTCGTGATACTCGTATTCATTTTCCTGGCTATGGTTACACGAAATTAACCAGTGTTCAGTATGTCTTGCAGTCTAAGAATGGGGCAAAGGCGGGGATTGAAGAAGCGGTTAAGGTCATTAGTGATTTCACAGGTGTGCCGATTAACTATTATGCCGAAACCAATTTCCAAGGGATTCAATCTATGGTGGATGCCTTGGGGGGAATTACCATGGACGTCCCCGAAACTGTGACAATAAATGGCCAAGTAATGAATGCCGGCTCGCATTTTGTTAACGGAGCAACAGCATTAGCGATTGCACGTGAACGCCACTCCGCTGCAGGCGGAGACTATGGGCGGCAAATGGCCCAAGTGGAGCTTTTAAAAGGAATAGCTAAAGAAGCTTTAAGTCCGGCCAACATTCCAAAGCTGCCAACCCTTGTAAACTCCTTATCCAATTATATGCTGGCAACCAATATGTCAACATCGGACATGGCAAGCCTGGGGTTAGCGGTAAAAAACATTGATCCTAACAAACAAGTCACCTACAAACAATTGCAAGGAAACCAAGAAAGCCTATATGACGATGTTTTGCGTGCATATAATGATCAAATTGTTATCAATCAGCAGCAGATGAAAAAGATCATTGCCGCGTATTTTCAGGATTAAGTTTGTTATTTGCAGATTATGTGGTTTTATTTTGGGAAATAGCCAGTCCAGTTTGCCTGGCGATCGCCATAAAATTTTAATAGTATAAAGACAGTCGAAAAAAGCGTGGAATCTGCTTTTCGGCTGTTTTTTTATGGGTTGATCTGTAATAAAGGGCATTTACATTGACGGAAGGAGTAATTTCCTTCATAAGGGGGATGAAGGCCAAAAAGCAGAACTGGAAAGCGAGCCCTGTCCTTCATAAGGCGGATAAATAACAATTAGCAGAATCTGAAAGCGAGTATTGTTCTGATCGTCCATGTCAGTGATACTGTGCCCTCAATACACCTTCAACTGATCCTTGCAAAACATGGCAGGGGTCATTTTTTGTTGCTTTCCTTAAAAATGGAAAGTTCCGTTTTTCCGGAAGGTTAGTTTCCGAAATTCCGGAAGGTGGTCTATTGCAATAAACGTGGAATGCCTAAAACACGGAATTTTCTAAGTTATTTATAAATGGCATAAAACTTGCTAAATGAAATATGTGGGAGGTCATTTTTTGAAAGCGTTTACTAGTGAAGTGTTTTCCTGCAAATACACAAAAGGGGGATTTATATGGATTTATTGGTTATTTTATTGGCGCTGGGGTTATTAATGTTTGTTGCTTACCGCGGTTATTCTGTTATTTTATTCGCCCCAATCTGTGCACTTTTAGCTGTTTTGCTCATTGCCCCAAGCCATGTTTTGCCCTTCTTCTCTGGCGTGTTTATGGAAAAAATGGTCGGCTTTATTAAATCCTATTTTGCTGTCTTTCTGTTAGGAGCTATTTTTGGAAAAGTTGTGGAAATGTCAGGCATAGCTGAGTCTATCGCCAAGACGATTGTCCGCTTGCTTGGTGCCAAACGGGCCATGCTGACGATTGTATTGCTAGGCGCAATATTAACATACAGCGGTGTCAGTTTATTTGTTGCGGTGTTTGCTATATATCCGTTTGCAGCGCAAATGTTTAGACAGGCAGATATTCCGAAACGGCTGATTCCAGGTACGATTGCTCTCGGCGCCTTTACCTTTACAATGGATGCACTGCCAGGAACGCCGCAAATTCAGAACGTCATTCCCATTGCATTTTTTAAAACAAATATTTATGCTGCACCCACTCTTGGGATTATAGGCGCGGTAATAGTTCTGGCATCGGGACTATTATATTTAGAATCGAGAAGGAAAAAGGCTCAAAAGGCAGGCGAAGGATATTATGGGTTTGAGGCGGAAACAGCCGCTGCTCTGGAAAAAGAACTGGCTGAAATGAAAGAACTTACTCTTCCCGATTTATCAACTGAACAATCATGGGCAAAGCAGTTCCTTGCCTTTGTTCCCCTGATCTTAGTTGGAGTCACCAATAAACTTTTTGTAACGTATATTCCCAAATGGTATCCGCATGGTTTTGATTTTACAGCGCTGGGCTTGAAAACTTATACAGTGGACGTAGCCGTACTTGCTCCTATCTGGGCGATCATAATGGCGCTGCTCGTTGGAATTGTGACATCGATTGCCTACGATTGGAAAAGAGTCATGAAAGACTTCAAGAATGGTTTGAATACAGCTATAGGAGGATCCTTGCTGGCCACCATGAATACCGGGGCGGAGTATGGATTTGGCGGTATTATTGCTGCTCTTCCTGGGTTTGCCAAAATCAGCGCCGGCATTTCCGGAACGTTCACAAATCCGCTTGTAAATGGTGCCGTGACAACAAGCACCCTTGCAGGGATGACCGGTTCTGCATCTGGCGGGATGGGGATTGCCTTAGGGGCGATGGCTGAAAAGTATAATCAGGCAATCGCAGCTGCAAAAATCCCACCTGAAGTTATGCACCGTGTCGTGGCAATGGCATCGGGCGGCATGGACACCCTCCCCCATAACGGAGCAGTAATCACCTTGCTCGCGGTAACAGGACTAACGCATAAACAATCGTATAAAGACATTTTTGCAATTACCATTATTAAAACCTTGGCTGTATTTGTGATTATTGCCCTTTACTCGATTTTTGGAATCGTTTAATCGTTTGGAAGTTGGATGTTTATTAGATTAGGAGGCACAGCCATGAATCATACATTGGCAGGAAAAACAGCATTTATAACCGGTTCGGCGAGTGGAATTGGCTTGGCGATCGCTAAAGCATTTGCCATTGAAGGTGCAAATATAGTGATTTCTGATTTAAATGCTGAAAAAGCAAATCAAGTGGTGTTTGAGCTAAAAGAACAAGGATTTCAGGCAATCGCTGCCCCTTGTGACGTAACGAAGGAGGAGGCATATAAAAATAGTCTTGAATTGGCTCGGAACACCTTCGGAACGATGGATATTTTAGTAAATAATGCCGGGTTGCAGTATGTGGCCCCGATTGAGGAATTTCCAACGGAAAAATTTGAACTGCTTATAAAGGTGATGTTAACGGCTCCATTCATTGGGATTAAACATGTGTTCCCTTACATGAAGGAACAAGGGTTTGGCAGGGTGATCAATATCGCTTCCATTAATGGGCTTGTGGGCTTTGCCGGCAAAGCGGCCTACAATAGCGCCAAACACGGAGTCATCGGTTTGACGAAAGTGGCGGCATTAGAAGGTGCTCCTCACGGAATCACGGTCAATGCCTTATGTCCCGGCTATGTTGATACCCCGCTTGTAAGAGGGCAGTTGGCTGATTTGGCCAAGGCAAGGAATGTCAGCTTGGATGATGCCGTGGAGGAAATCCTATTGCCGCTTGTTCCGCAAAAGCGACTGTTATCCGTATCAGAAATTGCCGATTATGCCGTTTTTTTAGCAAGCGATAAAGGCAGGGGCATAACAGGTCAGGCGGTCGTCATGGATGGCGGATACACAGCTCAATAACAAAGACACCTGCACGATGATCAGCGAAGGCAAGCATGATTTTTAAAAAATGAAAAGGAGAACCTTCGGTAGGGTTCTCTAATTTTTTTGCTTTGTTCAAGGAAGTTGCTGGGGATAAAAAACTATTAGATTTTTAATACACCAACAATATACAGAATGTTCAGTTATCGTTTGCTATAATAATCATATGGAGTACGGCAAGGAGGGAATATAGGTGAGCCAAGCTTTTAACAAAGTACCGCTAAGCTGGCATGAGCAAATGATCAATCTGTTATCTGAACGGGTGGTCATTGTGGATGATACAGGAACAATTTTATACATAAACGAAGGGTATTGCCAGTTTATCGGGACGACGATGGAGGAAGCAATTGGCAGGCCAGTACAGGATGTGATTGAAAATACCAGAATGCACATTGTGACCAAAACAGGCCAGGAAGAACGGGCGTCTGTTCAAAAAATCAATGGCAGTGAAATGATAGCCAATCGTTTTCCTATATTTCAGGATGGGAAAATTGTCGGTGCGGTGGGAAATGTAATGTTTCGTAACCCCGAAGAATGGCTGATGTATAAAACCAAGATTCAAAATCTCGTGGACGAATTAAATTATTATCAAGCAAAAGTACATAAAGATTTGCGCAGTAAATATAGTTTTGAGGATTTAATTGGAAGCAGCTCTAAGTTTCTGACGGCAAAGACATGGGCTAAAAGAGTTTCCGGAAGCAATTCAACGGTGTTATTAATGGGGGAGTCGGGTACCGGGAAAGAATTGTTTGCCCATGCGATTCATCACGAAAGCACCCGTTCAGCTACTCCATTTGTGGCAATTAACTGTTCCTCCATCCCGGAGCACCTGTTTGAATCGGAATTGTTCGGTTATGAGGATGGCGCATTCACCGGTGCGAAAAAAGGCGGCAAGAAAGGGCAAATTGAATTGGCTAGCGGGGGGACGCTTTTTTTGGATGAAATCGGAGATATGCCGCTTTCGATGCAAAGTAAACTCTTAAGAGTACTGCAGGAGAAGGAAATTGTCCGTGTTGGGGGACATAAATCAATACCAATCAATGTTCGGATTATCACTGCTACTCATCGAGATTTAGAAAAGATGGTTGAAAAAGGAGGCTTCCGCCAAGATTTATTTTATCGTTTAAATGTGATTAAAATCGATATTCCGTCGCTAAGGGAACGAAAAGAAGATATTCCTTCGATTGCCAAACAATTGTTAAAAAAGCTGGAGGCGAGATTTTATCGCAATGGTATTGAGTTATCAGCAGAGGTTATTGAACGATTACTGCAGCACTCCTGGCCGGGGAATATCCGCGAGCTGGAAAATATTTTGGAACGTTCTATTAATATGCTGGATGGTAAGACGATAAAGCTGCTCCACCTGCCTTTATATTTGCGAGATTGTGAGACAGAAGAAATAGATGGTGGAAATCCTATAGATTCCCCTGTTTTTCAGTCAGTATCCAAACCTATACCTGTTCAGCCGCTGAAGGAGACGCTGGCACAGATAGAAAAACAAGCAATTCAACAAGCGTTAGCCAGGACAAACGGCAACAAGCTGGAAGCCGCAAAGCTGCTGGAAATCGGCAAAACGAGCTTTTATGATAAATGTAAGTTATTTGAGATTAATTAAGACTGAGTTGCACGGGAAATTTCAAAAAGGTGGAGGTCTTGAACCTAAAAAAAAATACCTGACTCAATTGAGCCGGCATGCAGCAGCTTTTTGAGTCAGGTATATTTTCAGATTAAAAAGATTAAATGGCGTTTCTTTTATCTGATGAGGTGCTATTTTCTCTTGATCTTAAGTCGTCGTTAACTTTTTGTCCTTGTTCAAAATAGTCTGTTTTAAATCCGCTCTTGACTGCCCAGCTATAGAACAAGAGAGACATAAAGGCTATGAAAACCATATCCCAGCCGAATGGAAGGATGTTACGCCCGCCAAACTTTTCACTGCCAATGTAAGAAACGATCATCATACTTAACAGGTAAAAAACCATCCAAAGTCCGCCCATGAAGTTTTGACGGAATCCTTTCCATTTTACTTTTGCTTGATAATAAAAGTAGATAGGAAGGCCGATGATGATGATCAACAGTACTTCACCTGTTAACGGCCATTTTGCCCAATACATAACTAAAGAGGCAAAAATAAATCCAAGCGGTGAAATCACATTTAATCCTTTTAGACGTAACGGACGGTACAAGTTTGCTCCTGTTCGTCTTAATGACATAACTGTAACTGGTCCGGTAATATAAGAGATCAACGTAGCTACTGAAATAACTTCGGCCAATACTCCCCAGCCTCTAAATAGGAAGAGAAACAAGAATGCTACGCCTAAGTTTAAAAACATGGCTTGACGCGGGATACCATATATAGGGTGTAGTTTTCCGAAAATGCTTGGTAAGTACTTGTTCTGTTCCATCCCATAAATCATTCGTGCTGTTGTGGCAGTGTACGTAATGCCTGTCCCGGAAGGTGAGATAAAAGCATCCGAGTAAAGCAGAATCACTAACCAGTTTATGCCTAAAGAAAGCGCTAAGTCGGCAAAAGGTGAATTGAAATTTAAATGATGCCATCCTGATGCAATCATAGAAGGGTTAACTGCTCCTATAAAAGCAATTTGCAAGAATACATAGATAACAGTTGCAATTAAAAGGGAGCCAAGAACCGCAAAAGGAATAGAACGGGCAGGATTTTTGGCTTCTCCGGCCATATTAATCGGACTTTGAAAACCATTAAAAGCAAAAACAATGCCAGAAGTCGCTACAGCCGTGAGAACACTGGCCCAGCCATTAGGGGCGATACTGCCAGCAGACGTAAAGTTCGCTGCATGAAAACCTGCGAATAAAAGAGAACCAATCGTAAGTCCGGGAATAATGATTTTAAAGACAGTAATAAGGGAATTAGCCTTTGAAAACAAACTGACAGTCCAGTAATTTAAGAAAAAGTAGATAATTATTAATACAGAGGCAATAGCCAAACCTCTTCCAGTAAGGCTTCCATTTGCTACTAAACTATGTGTCCACTGTGCCCATTTCCACGGCCATGAACTCATATATTGGACAGATGCTACTGCCTCCACTGGAATAACAGAAACGATGGCAATCCAATTGGCCCAGGCCGCTAGAAATCCGGCAAAAGAACCATGAGAGTATTGCGTGTATCTTACCATCCCTCCGGCTTCAGGGAACATGGCTCCAAGTTCACTGTATGAAAGAGCAATAAACGAGATAACAATCATCCCAATAATCCACGAGAAAATTGCTGCCGGCCCAGCTATTTGTGCAGCTCGCCATGCTCCGAATAACCAACCTGATCCAATAATAGATCCCAATCCTACCATTGTTAACGAAAAAGTACCCATCCTGCGTTGCAAATTTTTCAAATATTTTGCTCCTCTCATGTTATGTAGTAAAAAAGATAGAAGAATAGTTCTTAATAACGAATCTATAGACCTACCTTGTATTCGTTTGGCTGTTAGTTAGCGTAAACAAAA
Organism: Neobacillus endophyticus; assembly: GCF_013248975.1. Taxonomy (GTDB): domain Bacteria; phylum Bacillota; class Bacilli; order Bacillales; family Cytobacillaceae; genus Neobacillus; species Neobacillus endophyticus. The sequence continues at coordinate 1,557,231 of NZ_JABRWH010000001.1, read as the reverse complement.
TAAAACGTTTTCATAAAAATCGATAAAAAATCCCCCCTAATTCTCTCAACGTGCTCCTTTTTGAAGAAGTCTTTGATCTTTTGGCGATGAGAGAGTAATAGCTTTACTGCAAATGTCCGTAACACAACACCTCCTCTGAACAATATATCATAATACGCAATGTGCGCACCATATTTTGAATTATAGACTGAAAATATCAAAAAATCAATATTTTGTATTCAATTCGCGAACCTCTGCCGTCCCCTTAAGCGAGTCATGGTTTTGTTATAAAAAAATGTCTGGTTTCATTCGAATCACCCAGACATTTTTTTAAAACTATTATTATTTAACTACGCGGATCTTTTCGGGCGACTCCTGTATGCTGAGCAGCTTTTACGACAGCTGCGCGTACAAGCTCCACAACCTTGTCGTTGAACACACTAGGGATAATATAGGACTCACTTAGTTCTTCATCTGAGACAACGGATGCAATGGCTTTGGCCGCTGCCAACTTCATTTCCTCGTTAATTTCAGTTGCGCGGCAATCAAGTGCCCCGCGGAAAATTCCAGGGAAGCAAAGAACATTATTGATTTGATTTGGATAATCGGACCGGCCTGTAGCCATAACTCGAACATATGGCTCTGCCAATTCAGGGTCAATTTCCGGCATAGGGTTTGCCATCGCAAATACGATTGGATCCTTAGCCATTGTTTTGACATCTTCGACTGTTAATAGGCCAGGTGCCGAAACACCGATAAAGACATCTGCTCCAGTAATTACTTCGGATAATGTCCCTTTTAAGTTATCCGGATTTGTCAGCTGTGCATATTCATTCCAATGTTCATTTTCATATTGAACGTCACGATGAATGGCACCCAGCTTGTCCACCCCGATAATATTCCGTACACCGGCAGATAAAAGTATTTTAGAACAGGATATTCCTGCTGCACCGATTCCCGTAAGAACAACTTTAATATCTTCAATCTTCTTATTCGTAATTCTCAAGGCGTTTAAAAGCCCTGCTAAAAGAACAACAGCCGTTCCATGCTGATCGTCATGGAAAACAGGGATATCGAGCTCTTCTTTCAGTCTCTTTTCAATTTCAAAGCAACGTGGTGCGGCGATATCTTCTAAATTGATTCCCCCGAATGCGGGAGCGACTGCTTTAATGGTACGAATAATTTCTTCCGTATCCTGTGTGTCTAAACAGATCGGAAAGGAATCAATGTTGGCCATTTGCTTAAAGAGCATGGATTTCCCTTCCATTACGGGCATAGCGGCAAATGGACCGATATTTCCAAGACCAAGAACGGCAGTCCCGTCCGAAATGACAGCCACTGTATTCCGCTTAATGGTTAAGGTATAAGCCTTTTCAGGTTCCTCTGCAATCGCCGTACAAACATTGGCAACACCTGGTGTATAAACCCTTGCCAAATCCTCTCGGCTCTTAATTTTCGTTTTCAGTGCTGTCTCAATCTTTCCGCCGAGATGCATAATAAACGTGCGGTCAGAAACCTGTAATACCTTAACACCCTTCAGCTTTGGCAACAGCTCACAAATAAGTTCTCTTTGTTTTACACCATGAATATTGATCGTAATATCACGAATGGATTGGGTTTTATTTGAGGAAATGACATCCACTCCAATGATGTCCCCTCCAGCTGCACTAATGCAGCTGACAATTTCAGCAAATGAAAAAATTTCTACATCCAATTGCAACCGTATAATAATATGTGTACTTGAGCCTGTTTTGGTTGACAATTTTAATTCCTCCTCTTTTATGACAGCCAGTCGAAAGGGCTGGCGAAAAGAAGCTGATCTAGTACCATTTCCTTAACAGATAAGGGCTCTGGCACCTTTCAAACTCCCTTATTAAAATTGTGAACTTATTTTAACATAGTCGTATGGACAATACTAGAAAAAAGTACGCGAATTGAATACATTTTTTGAAAAATATGAAGGTAAATTCAATTAATTCTGATTTAAATGCGCGTTTTGAGGAAAGTTAATTTTTCGGAGAAAATCAAAAAGAGATAATCATAAGAATGGTAAATTTTACATTGGTTGATTTGTTAAAATCCTCTTAAAATTCCGTTACAAAAGGTTTATTTTTTTAGTATAATCCTGTAGTATAAATTTACTAAACAATAAAGAGATACAGCCTTTTTGGGGGATGTGGAATGGTGAAAGTGGCGGTTAACCTCTACGAGATTTTTATACTATTAAACCAATCCTAAAGCGGCAGTATTTGATAACTGGCTGGAGGTAAAATACATCCTATGGAGAACGTCTCGAGTACTTACTATTTACCCCTGGTTCTTTTTTCGATCATAATCGCCATTGTGGATTCATATGTGGCACTTAATCTTGGAATTCGAATAAATAAAGCAAAAGGTAATGTTCGGTATATATGGCTTATTACTGGTGCCTTTGCAATGGGTTTGGGAATATGGTCCATGCATTTCATCGCCATGCTGGCCTTCCATTTGTCCATTCCCGTTATGTACAATGTAACATTGGTCATTGTTTCGATTATTCCTGCCATTATTTCTTCAGGCTTGGCTTTATATATTATGAGTGTATTTTCTAAGAGGAAAGCACAAGCCCTTCTAAGTGCCCTTTTTATTGCGATCGGAATCGTTTCTATGCATTACATAGGAATGAAAGCGATGGAGATGCGGGCGGTCATCCATTATAACCCACTTATAGTGACTCTTTCTGCGATCATTGCCTTTATCACCTCTTTAGTGGCTATCTATCTATTGTTTTTCGTCAGTCAAAATGCCCATATCCCAAGAATATGGCGGAAGAAAACTGTTAGTGCCCTTATAATGGGGATTGCTATAACCGGTATGCATTACACCGGAATGTCTGCTGCCCATTTTCAGGTGTATCCACATTTTTTAAGTTCCCCAGGATCGCCATATGGCAGTACGCTCTTAGCCTATTCTATTGGAATAGGAATATTGATCATATTGGGCTTGGTTTTTATTGGAACCATTATTGACAAACAATTTGAGTCACAATCGATAGAATCGGAAAGAAAGTTTCACTCGCTAATAGAGTCTGCAAACGATGCTATTATCATAGCTGATTGTAAGGGATCGATTGTTTTATGGAATAAGGGAGCTCAAACTATTTTTGGATATGAGGAAAAAGAGGTCATTGGGCAAAATCTCCAAATCATTGTACCCGAACGATATAGAGAAGCACATCGAAAAGGAATGCAGCGATATGTAACTACCCGGAAACCACAAGTGATCGGGAAAACACTGGAAATGCATGGTCTAAGGAAGGACGGAAGTGAATTTCCAGTTGAGCTTTCACTATCCAGTTGGCAGGAGCATGGAAACATGTTCTTTAGCAGTATCATCCGAGATGTGACGGAACGAAAACTGGCAGATGAAAAAATCAATCAAATGGTCTATCTTGATCCTTTAACAGGATTACCTAATCGGCATTTATTAAATGACCGGATTACTCAGGCACTAGAGCAGGAAACGGAACATAATCAGACAATTGGCATTATGTTTATAGATTTGGATCGTTTTAAGTTTATTAATGACACCTTGGGACATGCGGTCGGTGATCAATTGTTAGTGGAGGCGGCACAAAGAATTCAAGCCTGTGTGGGCAGATCGGATACCGTTTGCCGCCAGGGCGGGGATGAATTTATTGTCCTCCTTCCGAATACATCTTCTGAAGAAGTATCTAAAAAAGCTAAGCTTATCCTGCTTTTATTTAATCAATCGTTTGTGTTGAATGAACACGAGATGTTTGTGACACCATCGATCGGAATTTCTTTATATCCGTCAGATGGCCAGGATAAAGATACTTTAATCAAAAATGCTGACACAGCTATGTATCGTGTCAAGGAGCAAGGGAAAAATAGTTTTCAGTTTTACACACCGGAAATGAATGAAATTGTTTCGAAAAAGTTGCAGATGGAGATCGGTCTTCGAAAAGCATTGGAGCGCAAAGAATTTAAGCTCTATTACCAGCCGCAGGTGAATGTCATCTCAGGGAAATTAATTGGGGTAGAAGCTCTGATCCGATGGCAGCATCCGGAAATGGGGAATATCTCTCCTGCCGATTTTATCCCATTGGCAGAGGAAACTGGATTAATCATTCCGATTGGCGAGTGGGTGCTTTATGAAGCATGCCGCCAAAATAAATCCTGGCAGTTGGAAGGGTTTCCGCCAATAAGAATGGCAGTCAATATGTCTTCTCGCCAATTCCAGCATAGCAATCTAATTGAAGTTATTCATAAAGTATTAAAGGAAACCGAACTTGAACCCAAATTTCTGGAGCTTGAGCTGACGGAAAGCATTATCCAGGACTCAAAGCATGCGATTACGACCATGCATAAATTAAAAGATATGGGGATTTATTTATCGATTGATGATTTTGGAACAGGTTACTCTTCCTTGAGCTATCTAAAAACTTTCCCGATCGATACATTAAAGATTGACCAGACCTTCACCAAAAATATATTTACTGATTTTAAAGATGCTTCTCTTGTCGATACCATTATTAATATGGCCCACAATCTGGAATTAAAGGTAATTGCCGAAGGTGTGGAGACGGTCCAACAGCTTGAGTTCCTTCAGCAACGGCGCTGTAACGAAGCACAAGGCTATTATTTTAGCCGGCCAATCTCGGCAGATGAAATGTCTATTGTGATGAAGAAACAATTCCTATCTAAGATCCGGTAAAGCTATTTAAGCCTCTCTTTTAGTCGAAAGAGAGGCTTTTTTTGTTTATTCTTTTTCTGCTTTTTTTGTTAAAAGATAATGTTTGATTCCATCTAATATTCGTTCCAGTCCAAATCCGAAGTCATCCCCTATAGGGTTTTCGTCATTGCCGTAATTTCAAATGGGAGAATTGTTTCACATGGAACATCGGACGTATTTGGTGGGCAGTTGGCTGGTGTTTATTGATCCTGATTGGGTCCATGATAGGGTCTCCTTGGATGTTTAAAAAGAAGGCGGGCCGCCGATAAATAGGATTTCCTAATAAAATTGCTTGAAGCTTTGATTCAAGCATTTTTGTTGTTAATTGAGATAAAAGGGAGATAAGTTGCGAGAAACGTGCGCTAAACGAGACAGGAAAACGGCTTTGAGCTACATTTAAGTTAGGCAATCGCGAAATAAAGCTTTTTGAAAAACAAAAGCAAGTAATTTGAGATAAAATAAAGGGATACTAATAATAAAGTTTTTTATTGATCTGGGAGGAATGAATTTTGGAAATTGGTGTGACGACGTTTGTTGAGACAACGCCGGATGTTCGGACCGGGGTAGTCATCAGTCATGCGCAGCGATTGCGTGAAGTGGTGGAGGAAATTGTCCTTGCTGACCAAGTGGGTCTGGACGTTTTTGGTGTGGGTGAGCATCACCGAAAGGATTATGCGGCCTCAGCACCGGCTGTTTTATTGGCAGCGGCAGCATCACAGACAAAGCGGATACGCCTGACCAGTGCGGTTACTGTCCTATCTTCGGATGATCCAGTTCGTGTCTTTGAACAATTTGCGATGGTGGATGGCCTATCAAATGGCCGGGCAGAGATTATGGCGGGGCGCGGGTCCTTTATCGAGTCCTTTCCACTGTTTGGCTACGATATAAATGACTATAATGAGTTGTTTGATGAAAAGCTTGATTTACTATTGCAACTGTGTGGCTCCGAGAAAGTGACTTGGAGCGGCAAGCATCGGCCGTCTATACATAATCTTGGTGTTTATCCGAGGCCTGTTCAGAATCCTTTACCTGTTTGGATTGGCAGCGGCGGGACACCCCAATCGGTTGTTCGGGCAGGCATGCTCGGACTCCCGCTCGTTTTAGCTATTATTGGCGGCCGTCCGTTGCAGTTTGCGTCCCTGGTTCAGCTCTATAAGAGAGCGGCTGCGCAAGCTGGTCATGATGTTTCCAAGCTAGCGGTTGCCACCCATTCACATGGTTTCGTGGCTGATACTACAGAAACAGCTGCAGAGAAATTTTTCCCGCCTACCCAGCACGCAATGAATGTGCTTGGCCGTGAGCGGGGCTGGGGACATTATGACCGTGCCAGCTTTGATGCTGCCAGAAGCTTTGAGGGTGCCTTGTACGTAGGTGATCCAGAAACTGTTGCTGAAAAAATAATTCATCTTCACAACCATGTAGGGGTTACAAGGTTCATGCTTCACGTACCAGTAGGAACGATGCCGCATGAAGATGTCATGCGGGCAATTGAACTGCTCGGCACCGAGGTAGCCCCACGGGTTCGGGAAGCGGTATCTGGGTGATGTAGGGGAGTTTTTTACTGGCGGATAGGCAGCGGTTATGGTTGGATCACCCAACATTTCTGTCGCAGCTAAAAAAATAAGGCCCTCTTCGTTCTTTGTTGCGGTTAGGACTGCTTTGTTGGATACACAGGCAAAAGAGTTCGAATCAGGTGTCTATTGGGACAGGTATGAAGGATACACAGGCGAACGAGTCCGAATCAGGTGTTTATTGGGACGGGTATGTAGAAAACACAGACGAACGAGTCCGAATGAGGTGTTTATTGGGACAGGTATTTAGGAAAAACAGACGAATGTGTCCGAATCGGGTGTTTATTGGGACAGGTATGAAGGATACACAGTCGAATGTGTCCGAATCAGAGGTTTATTGGGACAGGTATTTAGGAAAAACAGGTGAACCTGCCCGAATGAGGTGTCTATTGGGACAGGTATTTAGGAAAAACAGGTGAACGAGTCCGAATCAGGTGTCTATTGGGACAGGTATTTAGGAAAAACAGGTGAACGAGTCCGAATGAGGTGTCTATTGGGACAGGTATGTAGGATACATAGTCGAATGTGTCCGAATCAGAGTCCGTTCCGTTCTGTTTGAAAAACAGCAATCTTGGTGAAAACAGCAAAATAAACATCAAAAAAGAGGGTGTATACACCACACCCTCTGATTTTCACTCTTCTGTATCAGTTGAAGCATTTTCTGATTTTAACGATCTTTTGGCTCTTACGAAGGCAGCGAACTCGATGATTTCATCCCTGGACAAAAGTTCTCCGTCTAATGAAAGTTTATGGTCGGAGTCTTTTATTAAGTTTATAAGCTCAATGGGGGCATCGTCTTCTTCTGTTCGACCTAATATATAATCAACCGTTGTTTCAAATAAATTGGCAATTTGGGATAAGGATTGGAGGGATGGTTCACGGTACCCTGATTCATATCCTGCATAAGTGCTTTTCGCAATTCCAAGCTGATCGGCGGTATCTTGTAAGGACCATTTGCGCATTTTTCTTAATTCTGATAAACGTTGCAGCATGCTCTCAAACTCCATTTTCATAATATTGAACTCATTATAACATAGTAATAAGGGCTAGACTAGAAAAAAAGTACGCGAATTGAATACAATGTCTTGATTTTTAGAAATAAAGTTCTATAATTACTTATATAAATACGCGTTTCGCGAAATTATTTCCTCACTATGGAGATGTTGCATATGAAGAAAATTTTATTGATTGCTACTGGTGGAACTATTGCTTCAGTAAAAGGAAATGAAGGACTAGTTCCGGGATTATCTGCAGAGGACTTGCTTCATTACTTGCCTGAAGCACAGGGCGATATGAAAATTGACGGAAAAATCTTAATGAATATTGATAGTACAAATTTACAGCCTGAACATTGGGTGAAAATCGCGGATGCCGTTTATAAAGACTATGATCAGTATGACGGATTTGTTATTACTCATGGAACAGATACGTTAGCCTATACCTCCTCCGCACTTTCTTATATGCTGCAGGGATTGGAAAAACCAGTGGTTTTAACCGGATCACAGGTTCCCATCAGCTTCAAAAAAACAGATGCCAAGAAAAATGTGGCCGATGCCTTAAGGTTTGCTTGTGAAGACATTGGTGGAGTCTATATCGTTTTTGACGGCCGAGTGATTATCGGAACAAGAGCGGTCAAAATGCGGACAAAGAGCTATGATGCATTTGAAAGCATTAACCATCCATATGTGGCCAATGTTCACAAAAATGAAGTGAAATATCACTGGAAGCCGGATGATTCTGCACAGAAGAAACTTTCATTAAATACGAATTTGTGCACCGATGTATTTTTAATGAAATTATATCCGGGCACAAAGCCAGAGATTTTTGATTGCCTAAAAGATTTATATAAAGGGGTCATTATTGAAAGCTTCGGAAACGGCGGCTTGCCTTTTGAAGGAAGAAACCTGCTGACTAAAGTGCAGGAGCTTACGGAAAAAGGGATTGCAGTTGTCATCACAACACAATGTCTGGAAGAAGGGGAAGATCTGCTTCTATATGAGGTTGGACGCAAGGTAGCACAGCACCAGGTTATTTTGACAGGGGATATGAATACTGAAGCAATTGTGGCAAAATTAATGTGGGCCCTTGGGCAAACCAACTCTCTCGACAAGGTGAAAGAAATCATTGAAACACCGATGGCTGGGGACCTATCAAACAAATCAGATAAAGAAGACTAACATTTTTGCTAAATTGAGGAGAGCGAGAACTATGTCAGGCACAACAAGCCAAATGCGATTAGAAAAAGATTTTCTAGGGACGAAAGAAGTACCTGCCGAAGCCTATTATGGCATCCAAACGCTTCGTGCGGTTGAAAATTTCCCCATTACTGGATATCGAATTCACGAGGAATTAATTAATGCCATGGCCATCGTGAAAAAAGCAGCGGCGTTGGCGAATATGGATGTGAAACGCCTCTATTCCGGTATTGGCGAGGCAATCGTAAAGGCTGCAGAGGAAATGATAGAAGGCAAATGGCATGACCAAATTATTGTTGACCCAATTCAAGGCGGTGCAGGAACTTCTATAAACATGAATGTCAATGAAGTAATTGCGAACCGCGCCATTGAAATAATGGGGAAGGAAAAAGGAGATTATGCTAATTGCAGTCCTAACTCCCATGTCAATATGTCGCAATCTACAAATGATTCTTTTCCTACAGCGATCCATATTGCTGTTCTGAAGCTTTTGGAAAAATTGCTAGTCACTATGGAAGATATGCATGCAGTATTTCAGGAAAAAGCGGAGGAATTTAATCATGTGATTAAAATGGGCCGCACCCATCTTCAGGATGCTGTACCTATTCGGCTTGGCCAGGAGTTTGAAGCCTATAGCCGAGTATTGGAGCGGGACATTAAGCGGATTAAACAATCACGTCAGCATTTATATGAATTGAACATGGGGGCAACGGCTGTTGGCACGGGACTAAACGCAGACCCTCGTTATATTGAATTAGTAGTCAAACATCTCGCAGACATCAGTGGCTTGCCGGTAACCGGTGCTGAGCATCTTGTGGATGCTACGCAAAATACCGATGCTTATACAGAAGTATCTGCGGCATTAAAAGTTTGCATGATGAACATGTCTAAAATTGCCAATGACTTGCGTTTAATGGCTTCTGGTCCAAGAGCAGGTTTAGGTGAAATCACATTGCCTGCCAGACAGCCTGGTTCTTCCATCATGCCTGGTAAAGTCAACCCAGTTATGGCCGAAGTGATTAATCAGGTTGCTTTCCAAGTTATTGGAAACGATCATACCATCTGCCTTGCATCGGAAGCAGGTCAGTTGGAATTGAATGTTATGGAGCCTGTTCTCGTATTCAACCTGCTGCAATCGATTAGCATTATGAACAATGGTTTCCGCACTTTTACTGAACATTGCTTAAAAGGAATCCAAGCAAATGAAGAAAGATTAAAAGAATATGTTGAGAAGAGTGTGGGCGTCATTACAGCGGTGAATCCTCATTTAGGATATGAAGCAGCGGCCAGAATTGCAAGAGAAGCTATTTTGAGCGGCAAATCTGTCCGTGAACTATGCTTGAAATATGATGTCCTGACAGAAGAAGAGCTGAATTTAATTCTGGACCCGTATGAAATGACTCATCCAGGTATCGCGGGTGTCTCGTTATTAGAAAAAGATTAATATTTTAAGAGACTTACTGTTCGATCAATTATTTTTACTATTGAAATTCGAATAAATCCATCCCAAAAGGGCTTAAATTGCTGCTTCCCGCACCTTTTAAGCCCTTTTTGCATTAGGAGGAGACTGTTGAGCCTTTCCCTGCTCAGTTTCCAAAATGGAATTTGGCTGCTTTTATGGTGTCTTAGTCGAAGATAACAGCCAAAAAGCTTTAGTTTGTAACATTTTCCCATGTTTAAAAAAATATTGAATTGGCACCTTTATCTTTAATATAATAAAATAGTGAAATATTACTAGATACTAAGGAAAAAAGGAAGGGTCTACAATCATGATTGATACATTTACAACTAGTCCTAAATTTACTGAAATAATGAGCAACATGCAGCTATTTCACCAATCAATACCCGAAGATTCATGTCTAGTAATTTTCGATACCGAGAAAGTTGTAAGTTACTTACCTGGTAATCAAATAGATTTAAAGATTAAAGTGGGAACACCTATTGAAGATTTCAAAGGTACAGTGTCATATAAAGTATTAGAGTGTAAAAAAACGCTTCGTGAATCACGAGGGCCTGAAAAATTTGGCATCCCTTATACCGCTTCAGCCGTTCCGATTATGGAAAACGGAAAGTTGCTTGGTGTTTTTACAAGTGTCATTTCTAATGAAAAAAGTGATGTGTTACAAAAGGGCGCAGAGGAGCTTTCTTCAATGGTGGGGCAAATGCTAACGACAACGGAACAAGTGGCAAAAGCATCCACTGAGGTTTCAGGCGGACTTAAGACCATAAGTTCACAGACGGAAGAATTGAATGGAAATCTCCAAAACATTGATTCCATTCTGAACTTTATACAAGATATTGCCTCGATGGCAAACCTACTTGGCTTAAATGCCGCGATAGAAGCAGCCAGAGCAGGAGAGCATGGAAAAGGATTTTCCGTTGTGGCATCGGAAATTCAAAAAATGGGTGAACAAAGTAAAAACGCGGTAAAAGATATCCAAGAGAAACTTAGCTTGTTAACGAATTCCATCAAACAAATTAATCAGTCGATTCATCAAATTGCCGCATTTACTGGGCAGCATTCCTCGAGCATAGAGGAATTAAATTCCGCATTTGAACATATTTCAACAACCATTGAACAATTTATGAGTGTCGCAACCACGAAATAATAAAAAAAGTTTGGCAGTCAAATGCCAAACTTTTTTATTATATTACGGATTTTCCTTGCTATAAAAACCAATCCCCGTTTAGTCCGTGTCAAGTATACATCTGGAAGTTATTGGTTCCATTCGGTTTGATTGTATCTAATTAAAAGGTTAACGGAAATGATCAACATGTAATCGAAAATCATAAGTATTTCTTATCAATTTTATGTCATTTAATCCTTAAACAGCATCGAGCAGAGAATGGTTGGGATCCGCGAAAGGGAGGCTTGTTTCTCTACAGCTCCAATATTAAAGGCGGTTTTTGGCATTCCATAGACAACGGAGGATGCTTCGTCCTGGCCGATGGTCCTTGCCCCGTTTCTTCTCATAGCTAGTAAGCCTTTTGCTCCATCATACCCCATTCCTGTTAAGATAATCCCAACCGCATGGCGACCTGCTTCTTTAGCAACAGAATCAAATAACACATCCACAGACGGACAATGACCGCTCACTTTCTCCCCAGGGAAACAAGTCACCTTATAGCGGTCGCCTTCTTTCTTGATCTTTAAATGCTTATCACCAGGAGCAATGAGGATTTTCATTGGTTCAATATACTCTCCAGTCTGTGCTTCCTTGACCATAAACGGGGTTGTCTGGTTTAGGCGTTCGGCAAACATTCTTGAAAATCCAGGGGGAATATGCTGAACAACTACCATTCCCGGCATATGGGCCGGAAGAGCTTGTAATAGCTGTGATAGGGCTTCTGTTCCTCCTGTTGAAGCACCGATGGCGATCAGGTGTGCGTGCCCCGTTGTGTTGGATAGGGAAGGGGCATCCTGCTCGTTAGACGGTGTATGGGAGACCACTTTTGCCTTCGCCGCTATTTTAATTTTGTCGATTAATTCATATATGAAGTGTTTAACATCGTCAGGGGAATTGGCATTTGGCTTCCCGATAAACTCGACAGACCATGCGTTCAAAGCGTCAAAAATCATCTCATTTGCGCTGCTCAGGGGATATTGGGGGAGTATAGCTGGTATGATATAGCGCATATTTTACCTCTTCACGATTAATGCATAAATATGTTGTATTTCTGGAGAAAATGATATTTCAAAATAATACTGAAAATAGTAAAAAAGATCTATTTAATAATAAATATGCAACTTTTCTATCTATTCGGTAACTTGGCAACTAAAGCCTAAATACGTATTCTCAAGTGTTTTTGGTAATATTGTATTCCTCTTTATTCACTTTACAGGAATATTATAATAGGAATAATTTCTCGTTTACTACAGGAAAATATCGCCTCATTTTTGTCAGAAGCCCATTTATATGTTAACTTAAATATATCTATGGTTTACATATATTTTAGAAACCAATTATGCTGAAATTGGGTCATACAAAAAAGGAGGAGTAAGATGAGTAAGTGGAGGAAGTTGGCGGAGCGTGTTTTAGATGGATATGAGATTTCGAACGAAGAATCTCTTAGTATTTTACATTCTCCGGATGTTGAGCTGCTAGAGGTTTTACAAGGAGCGTATTTGCTTCGCCGCCATTACTATGGCAATAAGGTAAAACTAAATATGATTATCAATTCAAAATCAGGCTTATGTCCTGAGAATTGTGGTTATTGTGCTCAATCCAGCATCTCAACAGCTCCGATTCAGAAGTATCGAATGGTAGATAAAGAAACGATCCTGAAGGGAGCAGAACAAGCCGCACAGCTTCAAGTGGGTACATACTGCATTGTTGCCAGCGGCCGGGGGCCGAGTAATCACGAAGTGGAACAAGTCGTGTCAGCTGTAAAGGAAATTAAAGAAAAATATCACTTGAAAATCTGTGCCTGCCTGGGGATTCTAAAACCAGAACAGGCTGTAAAACTGAAGGAAGCAGGAGTAGACCGATATAATCATAACCTCAACACATCAGAAAACCACCATGAGTTCATCACCACCTCTCACAGCTACCAAGATCGGGTCAACACTGTACAGCTCATTAAAGAAACAGGAATCTCTCCTTGCTCCGGCATCATAGTTGGGATGAAGGAAACGATGCAGGATGTCGTCGATATGGCCTTTCATTTAAAAGCACTTGATGCGGATTCCATTCCTGTCAATTTTCTGCATGCAGTTGACGGAACTCCGCTTGAAGGAACAAATGAACTTAATCCAAGGTATTGCTTAAAGGTACTTGCCCTGATGCGCTATGTGAACCCGACGAAGGAGATCCGGATTTCCGGGGGCCGGGAAGTCAATTTGCGGAGTCTGCAGCCGCTTGGATTATATGCGGCCAATTCGATATTTGTAGGTGATTACTTAACCACTGCCGGCCAAGAAAGTACTGCTGACCACCAAATGCTGTCTGACTTGGGCTTTGAAGTGGATTTTGTAAAGGAATCCGTTCCATTTAATTAGATAAAGAGAAGTCCTGAGGAATTCCTCAGGACTTTTTTTGTAAAAACTAAGAAAAAAGTCCTTAACTTTATATTGGTTTTACCGATAACCTTATTAATTAGTTTTAGCTTAGGTTATTAATCATGATGATAAAGGAGACTGGAATAGTGTTTTCAAAAACCAGAAAATTAAAACAACAACCTAGCATACTGGAACAAAGCCGCCAAGAATTATCAAAAGTGAAATTAGAATTAAATAATCCTGACATTAGAAGACAGGTTGAAATGATGGGGCTAACGTCTGAGGATCTGGCTGCTATTCGATGCATTTCCCCAATAGTCAAGGAACATGAGGGAGAAGTAACGAAATTCATCTATGATCGTCTCACGAAAAACGAAAATCTTGCCCAAATCCTGAATGACCAAACGGCGGTGGAAAATCACGTCAGCCTTTTTAAAGGTTATCTAATGGACATTTTAGATGGACAAATTGACGAAAATTACGTGGAAAAGCGGAAAAAAATAGCGCAAATACACGCAGAAAGTGGTTTATCAGTACCTTGGTTTATTGCTTCTAACCAAGTCGTGCAAAATGGACTGCTTGAAGTTCTTTCCCAAAAAGTGACGGACGCAACGGATGCTTTTGCCATTGTTTCAGCAGTCAATAAGCTTTTTAGCTTTGAAATGATGCTTGTTTTAGGGGCATATGAAGCAGAAAGCAAGCGATTAGTGGAAGAGAGCTTCCGATTTAGGAATGAAATGAATCATACGGTCAGTGCGACTGCTGAAGAATTAGATGATTTAGTAGGCCAAACTAATCAATCGATTCAGCATATCATTAATCAAACCCATGAAGTGGCCATTCATTCTAAGGATGGAACAAAGCTTTCTCTAGAAGCCAAACAAAAAGCCGAAGAAGGGAAAGCGCAAATGGGATCCCTTCAAGAAAATACAACACAAATTGAAAAAGGAACGGATGCCATCTCTGCAGAGTTGCAGAATCTGGATGGCCACTTTGCCCAAATAAAAGACATTATCCAAATTGTCGAAGATATCGCCAATCAAACCAATTTGCTTGCCTTGAATGCTTCCATTGAAGCAGCACGTGCGGGCGAATCCGGCAAGGGTTTTGCTGTTGTGGCTAGCGAAGTTCAGAAACTGGCTGAACGAACAAAAACGTCTGCATCAGACATAAAAGATTTAATTCAAGAAACTACTGGACAAATGGATCACTTGGTTCATTCCATGGAAAATGTGAAACATTTAGTGCTGGCAGGTAATCAAATTAGCTCCCGGACAAGTGCTTCATTTGAATTGATTTTAGGTTCTATGACCCAAACACAAGCGAAAAATCATCAAATTGAAGAAGAATTATCCTCGCTGAACAGAAATGTTCAACAAATCAATGATGCCTCTAACGGGGTTGTTCAATTAATGAACGAATTAAAATCATTAAGTGCAAATCTTTAATAATCATAACTCGCCGCTTGGTGCTGTTGGCAATTTGTCGACAGTACCAAGCGGCGTTTTTTATTCAGCAGGATTTATAAAGTTTCTGATTCCCAAAAAACGGAAATTTATTTGGATAATTACTGGTAATATACCACAATGACTGTACTTACTAGTGTCCTATGATATAATTTTACTAGATTGTAAAAAGGCTAACAGGAGTTGGAGAAATGATAACCAGCTTAAAACAACTTTTTAATGAGAGTGCTTCTGAGCTCAAAAAGTTAAATAAACTCATAAATCAAGTGAATCAATTAGAAGAAAAATATGCAGGCTATACAGATGAACAGCTGAAAGACATGACGTTTGTTTTTAAAGAAAAGATTCAAAATGGCTCGAAGCTGGACGATATAAAAATAGATGCGTTTGCGGTCGTGAGAGAAGCGGCTAAAAGAGTCTTAGGACTAAGACATTATGATGTTCAATTAATTGGCGGCTATGTCCTATTTGATGGTTCCATTGCACAAATGAATACGGGAGAAGGGAAAACACTAGTTGCGACCCTTGCCAGTTATCTGGGCGCTCTTGAAGGCAAGGGCGTTCATGTTGTGACAGCCAATGAATACCTGGCACGTCGAGATAAGGAACAGATGGGACAAGTCCATGAATTTCTTGGTCTAACTGTCGGCTTGAATATCTCGCAAATGGAGACGGAGGACAAAAGATTTGCCTATCAGGCAGATATTACGTACGGAACGGGCACAGAGTTTGGCTTTGATTACTTGCGCGACAACATGGTTAAGACCAAAGAAGAAAAGGTGCAAAGACCGCTGAACTTTGCGATTGTCGATGAAATTGACAGCATCCTGATTGATGAAGCGAGAACCCCATTGATTATTGCCAATAAATCAAGCCAAGGGGCTGAGCTTTATCAAATTCTTGCCGTCGTCATGGGTGATCTTCAGGAAGATGCGGACTATAAGATTAATGCCGAGACGAGAGAAGTTTATTTAACTGATGAAGGCGCAGTGAAGATTGAAGATACGTTTGGAATCGATAATCTTTATGATGCGGAACATCAAGTGTTACTTCATATGGTTACCCAGGCGCTTCGGGCTCATGCGGTAATGAAACTCGATGTGGATTACATTATCAAGGATGGCAAGGTTGCTCTGATCGATAAGTTTACCGGCCGGGTTATGGAAGGAAGATCCTTTACAGACGGTCTTCACCAGGCGATTGAAGCGAAGGAAGGGTTAGAGATTACAGAAGAAAATGAAACCTTCGCTACGATTACCGTGCAAAACTACTTTATGATGTACAACAAATTATCGGGAATGACAGGCAGTGCTATGCCTTCAAAACAGGAATTTTACGAAACCTACAATTTAAAGGTCGTTCAAATTCCTACGAATAGACCTGTCATCCGAGAGGATATGCCTGATCTTGTTTATCAAACATTTGAAGCTAAGGTGCAAAAAATCGTAGAAGATGTTAAAACGATGCATCAAATGGGCCGCCCTGTTTTAATTGGAACCACCTCCATTGAACAGTCGGAAAAACTATCCGTCTATTTGAAAAAGGAAAACATTAAGCACCAGATTTTAAATGCCAAAACTGAAGAAGATGAAGCCAAGATGATTTCCCTTGCCGGTCAAAAAGGCCAGGTCATGATTGCCACCAATATGGCAGGGCGCGGAACCGACATTATGCTCAGCGAAGACGTTAAAGAACTTGGCGGCTTGCATATTATCGGAACGGAACGCCATGAAAGCAACCGTATTGATATGCAGCTTCGCGGACGTGCAGGAAGACAAGGTGATCCGGGCTCTTCTCAATTCATCATTTCCCTGGAAGATGATTTGTTCATCTATTTTGATGATGAGGAAAGAGATCGTTATAAGAAAAAAGTAAAAGCAGATGACAATGGGCTGATTCTCTCCCCAGATCCAGCTGCCTTTACGAAAAAAGTTCAGGAAACAGTCGAAAACATGCATCACTCTGCAAGGACACATCTATTGAAATTAGAAAGCGTTGTGGACAGGCAAAGTAAAGTCATGTACTCGATGAGAGACAAACTCTTAGAGTTGAGTTCGAAGGATATCATTCAAGAGGCTCTGAATTATATGGATGCCTATGTGCGTCAAGTCATTGACAATTATATGGAACAAACAGATCCAGTGGTGTTGATGGAAGGTCTTGCACCCGTTTTCCCAGCACTAGAATGGGATGTAAGTGATCTGGAGGATTTTGAAAAAGAAGAAGTAGAACAACGAGTGCATACGGAGTATGAACAATTAAAGAACATGATTCTCTCTATAGAAGATGAAGAGTGGTTGGCGCAGCAATTAAAGGGTGTTATGCTTTACCAAGTTGACACCAATTGGATCAAGCATCTAGACAGAATGACCCATTTGAAGGATGGCATCGGTCTAAGGGGCTATGGTCAGGAGGATCCTTACCGCCACTTTGAGTTCGAAGGACTAGAGGAATTTAAGTATTTATTATATACGATCCATTCAGGAGTAACGTTAAGACTGATGGAAATCATCAAGACTCAATTCGTAATGGATGAAGATCTTGAACAGGGGGGTGAATAGTTTGGCACTTTTCCGCAGAAAGCAAGTAGAAGACCAATCCGTCGAAGAGACAGTTAAGCAAGAGGAAGCTGTATCTCCGACAGATGGTTTGTTGGAGACGAAAATCCATTTTTCAGAACACTGGGAAATGGCACTGAAGGAACGGTATATTTATCAATACCATCATCGGAAACTTGCGAAAATAAAAGAGGGTCAATTATCGATTGCCGGAATTGGTTTCTATGAAGTTAATGGAGAAATTGCTGTTGAAGCATTGATCCAGAATGCTGTTTCACGCCCAATAACGATCCATGCTGTAGATCTTTTGTTAATGGATGAGGAGGGGAACCTGGCGGCAAGAAAAAGATTTTCATTGGAGCACCTTGGTGAACTGCCAGCGTTTACGACGACCCCTTGGAGATTTTTATTCTTTGCAGAGGACCGAGTAACCGATGCACCGGTCTCCAACCAGTGGAAAATTATGTTTGAGTTAAATACAGCATCCAACAACGAAACCCTTGACCTTGAGCTAGGCTGGGAAGAAAGGTTGTCAGGAGAGAAAAGACTGCAAATGGAAAGTATGTTAGCCAGACTGCCTAAATTAGGGGCTAATGAAGTTAATATTGCGGGTGTGGAAGTGAAGTTTTTAGATAATCAATCACTTGAGGCTGTTCTATTAATTCGCAATGGTACATCCCAAGAGCTGCAATTAAAGCAATTACCTTTAGTTGTGGAAGATGCTGCTGGGGATATCGTCTGCAAAGGGACGTTTGAACTGCCGCCGCTGCTCATAAAGCCACAGAGTGCAAAGCCGTGGGCGTTTGTCTTCCCTGCTAGTCTTATTGCGAAGCAGGACCCGGATTTTAGTACATGGCGAGTAGCTGTAGCCCAAAATTAAAAGCAGTAAGTAAAAAGCCGTTGATCATTTTGATCTACGGCTTTTTTGAGTCTAGCTGGAAAGAGATCCTCTGACTAAGAAAAATCAGGCCAATTCTTCTGGAAAAGATCGCCTTCAATTTTCTCTAAGGTACGATACCTAAAAGGTGTCAGTTCTGATTCTTCTTTCTGTAAAAAGTCTTTGGCAATTTCAAACGGGATTAGTATGTATTCCTCATCTTGTTCAGCAATTAAATAAGCACCGATAATCTTCCTGCCACTGTCTTTATCGAGTGATAAAAAAGCAGGATAGTATGTTTGATCGGCTGCCAGCAAAACAGCCTTGGCTGTAACGGTGCCATCTTCCTCTACTTCGACCGATTCATTGCTGATCTTCTCTAATGTTTTAACAGCCCATCCAGGCTTTTTATAGCCTCCGATAATTTTAGGAGGATGAGCGCTTAATTGAGTAAGTACTTCACTTGAATTTTCTGCATTATTCATGTATCCATTTTCCTCCAGGAAATAACAGTTCAAATAATTATTTATATTCTTCACAAAATTAGATTATCATATTCATTTAGTCTAGACAAATGTAAGTGCTTTAACGCACCACACTGAGCCTACAGTGTGAAGAATAATATTGGTGAAAGCAAACTTAAATTGAAAAAGAGATCAAGATTAGAATCATTGTCGAAAATGTGTGTCGAAAGATGCAAAGATTAACTGCGCATAGTAATAATAGATAATAGTGGGAGTCAAGTTGCCATTATACTAGAAAAGCAGTGCTAAACAAAATGGAATAGTGATAATATCATAGTTTTGTAACCCTAAAAGTAAAATAGTTGAAATAAATCCCATTTTATGATTCAATATATGTGCAGTACGGATAAAATTACCAACGCATAATCTTGGCTAACTATGTAAAAATAGCTGGATTTTACTAGGAATTTGTATTATCATAGTCATTGAGGTTGGCAATGGTAGTCAACCCAAAATCAACAAAGATAGTTAATTTAATCCTATTAGTACTATTATATTAGTATTAAGTGGACTAAATCCTATATGTTTAATTCAGAATTGTCGGTATACATATGCTATCCACTTTTCTAATTGAACAAGTTTTCTAATTGAAGGGAGAAACCGAAGAAATGAACAAGAAAAAAGCAATCAAAATTGCTACAGCATCTGTGTTAACTGCATCTTCATTCGCAGCTGTAGCGCCATTCACAACTGAAGCTGCTGTTAACGTATCTGCATACGTAACAAAAGCTACTACACAAATGTATGCTGCACAAAACGCATACGTTGGTCCTGTATTAAAAGGCCAAGCAGTATCTGCTGCTACTGTGCAAGCTCAATTAGATCTTGCATCTAAATATTATGCTGACGCAAAAGCTATCGTTGCAAAATACGCTGGCAAATCTGCAAGCTACTACTATAGCAAACTAGCTGCAGCAATGCCTAATTACAATAGCGCTGTTGCGTATGTAAATGCTAAAAAAGCATCTGATGTTGCTAACGCTACTGCTTCAAAATTAGACGCAGCTGTTCAAGCTAAAGATGCTGCTACTGTAAATCAATTAGTAACAACTTTAAATAATCAACTTAGCGATGCTACTGCAAAAATCGTTAAAGTTTCTGGCTCTGCTTCTCAAAGAGTAGTTACTGGAACTCTTGCTTATCCAAAACAAGTTGCAGCACAAGCAGCAGCTTTCGTAGCAGCTAACGCTGACAAAACAGCTCCAGTTCTTAACTACACTGGCGCAACTACAATCAACGTTGACAACGGTGCAGCTTTCACATTACCAACAGTAACTGCTACTGATAACGTAGACAAAAATGTTGCTGTAACTAGTGTAATCAAAGATGCTAACGGTAACGTTCTTAGCTCAATCAACACAACTGTTGAAGGAACTTACACTGTAACTTACAGTGCAAAAGACGCTGCTGGCAATGCTGCTAAAGACGTAACTGTTACTGTAGTAGTTGCAAGTGCAACTCCAGCTGTAACTAGCGTAAGTGCGATTAACGGTAAACAACTTAAAATAACTTTCAACAAACCAGTTAATGCTAATACAGTACTTGATTCAGGAGACGGAACACTTGCTAACGGTGTATTCACAATTACTCCTGCAGATTCATCAGCAAATAATCCATTCGCTTTAGGTAATACAGCTGATAACCTAAAAGCAACATTAAGCACTGATGGAAAAACTTTAACTGTAAATGCTGACACATACTTCAACGGTAACTATGCAGTGTCTGTTACTAAAAACTTGATTTCTACTCAAGATGGTACTGCTACATTTGGTGCATATTCAACATTTATTAATGTGAATGATACAACCCGTCCAACTTTCA
The DNA here is from genome assembly GCF_013248975.1 of Neobacillus endophyticus. Taxonomy (GTDB): domain Bacteria; phylum Bacillota; class Bacilli; order Bacillales; family Cytobacillaceae; genus Neobacillus; species Neobacillus endophyticus. The sequence continues at coordinate 1,536,507 of NZ_JABRWH010000001.1, read as the reverse complement.
CAGGTGTAACATATAGCGATATTGGTCACGCTGTACTACACTTCTCTGAGCCAGTTAGAGGCGTAGGTGCTATTAATGTAAGTTTTGCTCGTGCAGATGGTAATGCATTTGCTTCTGGAACTACACTTAATGCGTCAAAAGTTACTCAAAGTGCTACTGACCCAACAGAATATATTGTTGATTTAACAGGTCTTGCATCTGCTGATTTAGGACAAAATATTAACGTTACTGTAACAGGAATTCAAGATGCTGCTGGTAACTTATTAAGTCCTAACCCATTAGTAACAACTTTGAGATATGACAATAGCAATACTGCTAAACCAACGGTAACTAGCATTACACCAACTGGAAGCAATTCATTTGATGTTAGATTCTCTACTGCTTTATATCAAGCTCCAACAACTGTAACTGTTGGTAGTCTAACAGGTACTCCAGTAGTTGATAAAAACGATTCTACTTTATATCATGTAACTACTGCTTCTGCAATACCAACTGGTTTAAACAACGTTACAATTTCAGGTTTCGAAGGATTAAACTTTGTTACTGGTGATTCAGTTACTCAAGTTGTTAACTTTAGTTCTACTGTAAGTAATTTGGATGTAGTTTCTTCTGCAGTTCAAAAAATTAACGGTGTTGAGTATCTAGTATTAACTTATAACAAAAATGTAACGGTTGGTGCGTTTGGAACTCCAACAGGAACATTCTATAATCCAACAACATCTGTTACTACTCCAAATGTAACATATGTAACTGGAAACCCTGCTAATGCTGACAACTTAACTGTAACACCACTTTTAGCTTATGGTGCTACAACAACAAACCAAGTTAAAGTTGCATTATCTAGCTTAACTGCTGGAACGTATACAATTAACTTACCAGCTGGCTTTGTAACAGATGCTTACGGTAGCAATAGTGTTGCATCTTCAACTATTACTTTTACACGTACATCTGATTCTTCTACAGTTGCACCTACTGTAACTAATGTACTACAAAGCGCAACATCTAACGATAAAGTAGATGTAACCTTTAATCAAAATGTAGATGTAGCATCAGCATTGAATACTTCAAACTATTCAATTGAGGGTTCTACAATTACTGGAGCAATTTTAACTGCAAATGGTTCTGGAACTGCTACAGTTGAATTAACACTTGCTAGCGGCTCTAACACATATAATGGTTCACATTATGTTACTATTAATGGAGTTAAAAATTCTTCTGGTGTAGCTATGAACTCATATAGCGGTCCTGTTACATTAAAAGAAAATGTTAAACCAACAGTAACAGCAGCAAAATTAGCAACTACTACAAGCATTACATTAACTTTCAGCAAAGCTGTTTCAACTACTGTTGCTAATGACTTTGATGTATATGTTGGTGGAGTTCAGTTAACAAGTGGTGTAACTACAACTACAGCTTCTGGAGTTACTACATTAACTGTTAATGTTCCTGCTTTAACTGCTGCTCAAGTAGCTTCAGGAATTGTTGTAAAACCTGATTCAGCAATCAACGTAACTGATGCTGACGGAAATGCATTAAACTTCTCTTCAATTACAGTTCAATAATAAGTAATTGATATTTAGTTGACAGTTCTGCAGAGAGAAATCTCTCTGTGGAACATTTCCTAGGGGGGAGAAGGGATGAGTGGAGTAATCCACCTTTCCCCCTTCATACACCTCATAATTGGCTTCGGTTAATTGCATTGCTCCCTTCGTGCATGCATGAATTATGGGGTGTAAAATTGGGAAAGGCAAATACTTCTCCCATTAATGATTGCTAATAAGGCTCTGTAGAGAGAAATCTCTGCAGGGCTTTTTATATTATTTTCCCCAAAACTTCACCGTTTTATAATGTTCTTTTAATGATAAATTCGTGCTTGAATTAATTTTTATAGGGGTATTTGTTAAGAAAATGTTAAGTTTTTTATGTTTCATGCTTTATATTTGACAAATCATATAACTGGTGATTACTAGATGTTGTTTCATTGCTAATAGATTCGTATATAGCTACTTCTTTAAGGGACATTAAGTTGGTGTAAAATTTACCAAGTGCTTTAAATCTTTAACTACAACCCCCAATCCTTCATTTCCTTTTATGAAGGATTTCCACTTATTTTACATCTTGCTTATTTATAATATACCAAATTTTCTGATAATAATAAAGTGATTCTTACAGTGTAATTGTTACCAATATAAGTGGGTTAGATTATTAACCAGGAACCGAATTAAATAGATTAATAAGTATATATTATTTATTTGATAAAGATTATTAATGCCCTAATTCCCTCTTATGGAATTAGGGCTACTTCTATTTGAGGAGGGAAAATATGAATCTACGAAGCAAAAGCAACTGGAGTTGTCTGAGGAAGCACTGCAGGCAAATCAACCAGCCAAACGAGTAAACATTGTCAGCCTAAAGTTAGTCAGGGAGTCAAGCACCTTGTACAAAGGTAGAAGAGTTACATCCCCAGAGGATGCATACAAGCTCGTAAGGGAGTTCCTAGTGGACAGTGATAGGGAACGTTTTGTTGTAGTCTGTTTGGATACGAAAAATCAACCTACAGCCATCAATATCTGCCATGTTGGGAGTGTGAACGCAAGTATCGTGCATCCAAGAGAGGTAATGAAGGCAGCCACCATAAGCAACTCATCATCCATTCTAGTAGCCCATAATCATCCCTCACAAGACCCGACACCAAGCAGGGAAGATTGTGAAGTAACGAAGCGATTAGTTGATGCTGGAAAAATTATTGGCATAGAAGTTCTTGACCATCTTATTGTTTGTGATGAGAAGTTTGTATCACTAAAAGAAAAGGGTTATATCTGATAGGGGGAGAAATGATGATGTATCTTGATTGGTTTGTAGGAACAATGAAAAAGAGATTTCATATCGAATTAAAAAAAGAGGAAGTTAGCTATGAATCTTATGATTTCTTTCATGAGGAACTGGATGACTTGCTCATACCAGCGGAGCATTTAGAAAAGCTTCCTAACCCGCTCCTACTTGAGACACTTTCCTATTATGATGATGAAGGATATGAATGGCTTGCAGGGGTAGTAGTGGATGAATCAACCTTGGAAATTCTGTACGAAGTATGGATAAAGAATGGGGAACAAATTGCTTATGAGCTACACATTAAATAAAAAAAGTATTGGATAGTTATTAGAACTGAGTGAATCGTTTTGCGTAATTTCACGACATTACTTTTTGGATTCTTACGACAAAACTAAATGGACTACTACCAATCGTGGCAAAATGCATGTGCGTGAAGGGAGAATAAAGGTTTTTGGATGGAGAAACACACGACATTATTATATAACTGTCGTGAGCTGGAAGGATGGAACCAAAAAATGAATCAGAAGAAATTGTAAAAGGCTATTGGTGTATAAGTGCATACATCAATAGCCTTTTTTATATTTAGAGGTGAATCAAGCTTGGAACTAAATGAATTTGCAAACTGGCTTTTTACAGAGGGGAAAGCAGCTAAAACAATCGAGTCCTATGTGAATGATGTCAAAGGATTCCAATGTTATTTGCAGGAGAAGCTAAAGGATATTCAAGTATTATCCCGCTTCTCTTTTGTACGATACAAGGAACATTTGTCAAAGGAGCATTATGCCGTTGCAACCATTAACAAGAAAGTTAATAGCCTAAAGGTTTTTAACGATTTTCTAAGAACCAAAGGAGTGGTAAATGAATCTTTTATACACTTAAAGCGAGATAGAATCAAAATAGCTGCTGGAAGTGAGGGAATAGTCGATGCACTGTCGGAGGAACAGGTGGACAAACTTCTTTTCTACGTGGAGAATCGCAACAAAGTCAGCACGAGGAACAAGCTGATTGTGTATTTGCTTCTGTATACGGGGGTGAGAGTGAGCGAACTGGTCAACATCCAAATCCAAGATATTGATTTTCTGACCAATCACCTCGCTGTTATCGGAAAAGGCGGAAAGAGACGTGAAATCGGGCTTCGGCAGGATTGCCTACAATTAGTACGTCAGTACATGCAGGAAGAGCGTTTCGAGTCTGTTTTCCACCATAGCGGCTATCTTTTAGTGAGCCAACGTGCAGAAAGAATGCATAGGGATGCGGTGAGGGATTGGCTGGCAAAGATTTCGAAGGAGTTGGGGTTTAGGTTGCATCCCCATCTATTTCGCCACACATTCTGTACAAGATTGCTCAAAAAGGGCGTAGACTTAACGACCGTAAGTAAGTTGGCGGGACATGCCACGGTCAATATGACTGCAAGGTTCTATATTCAGACGACAAGAGAAGAAAAGATGGATGCAGTGAACAAACTGTAATCCATCTTTTTCCCATTTTATTAAGAAGGAGGAATGCTAAATGCTACCAACATTGATTGCTGAACTTGTAAAAGTGATAGTAGAAGAATTGATGAAAAAACGAGTTTAGATATTGCTTATCGTATTACGGAATTCGTCCGTTTCTGCATCCTTGTTAATTAATATGACTAAGCTGTCCACTCCAATGGTTACGTCTAGAATGATATCAGGGAAGGCTTCTTGAAGGTGGAAGGCATAAAGAGATGCCTTTCCCTTCTCTACTTTCATGTAATGAAAGTTTATATTTTTATAGTAGTTTGTTGAATTTTCCTTTAATAGTTTTTGTAACTCATTCCGATGCATTTCTTGCCGAGTTTCGGTTGTAATGCAGTAGATATCATCCTCATCCTTAATGATTTTCAGCTCTTTAATATCACGACTAACTGTACCTTGAACTGTTGTAAATCCTCGCTTGACAAGTTCATCTACTATTTCTTCTTGCTTTTCGTATTTCCCTGATTGAATTATTTCAAGTATGGCTTTTTGCCTCATTTTCTTTACAGATAATTCCTGCTGATTATTATTAATCATCTTATTACCACCTATATTTTTCAATTTATTCAAAATGTACCCAGATTTATTTTTTTAGCTTGTATTCATGCTTCCCTTCGTACAGGCTTAGTTACTAAGTCTTCCAGCAGAATATTCGTATACAATGGTTAACCAATTGTTGCTGTCTGAAGCATGTGATTTATTAAATATTATTCTGCATATTTTTATATATGGTAAATACAGTATAACACAAACGTTGATATAAAGGCAAAGTAATTGTTGATATATGCATAAAAATGTATTAAATTATAAAAGCAAACCAAATTAGTAACAAAGGAGAAGAACAGGATGCATAACAAGAACGAAACAAAAAAGATGTACGAACTTACTCGAATGTTGGAAGTACCAAAAAGTCAAAGAAGACTAAGTTATAAAACGCTCGAGGAAATGGGATTAATTGAAAAACGAAGAAATGTGAAAAATATGAGTGAATATCATTATTTGCTCAACGAGTCCCAACGTAAATTCAAAAGAGGGAAGAATATTCATCCATTCTGGATAGAAGGATATGCATTGAATATTGCCCCAATTCATAGTGAAGAAAACTTCCATTTAATTGAATTTTCCCTTGAAAATGGGGACTTCCTTACCTTTCCGTTTGCTTTAGAAAAGGGAATGGATGAGAACTATCTAAAGTTCTTATCAGTCATAGGGGTACAGCCGCTTGAAAAAATGGTTCCAGAAGACGTTTTGATAAAAAGATTTGGATTACTTGTTACCTCACAAGTAGTAGATGGCGAAATCTCGTACGATTTACACGACATATGCAGACTGGAAGAGTTGGCTAAAATTCGTATGACGATGAGATTTTCCGAAAAAGTCTTATCTGGAGGTGCATTATAATGAGTAAAATGGTGGTACCAAATTTGGATGAGTTCGTTGCATCTACGTGTACGGACACAACTCGAACAACTGGAGCTGGTGGGCTGTCCATTGTCTATTCTAATAATGGGAAACGTTTGACCTTGAGTTCGGCAATCCTAAATGAATTATCACACCAAGATTCCGTTCAGATAGCTTATACGGATGATTATATTGCGATTGCCAACTATTTGGGGGAAGCACACACAAATTATTCCCTTAGCAAAAATAAAAACAGTGGTGTCATTTATAACACTGCCCTAGTTAATGAGATAGTGCATCGTTTCGATTTAGACTATTCAGACCGCACATCCATTACTTTCCCAGTAATATCTGTCCAAGAAAGTGATAGTGGCAATGTGGTATTTATAGGTGTTCAATATTCGTAATATTCCTAATGTTATGATAAAAAATCCAGAATACTGAGGATGATAGATTCCAGTATTCTGGGATTAAAAGATTAGTATTAGAAAGGAAGATGTGTCGTGTTGGGTGATATTAAAACGATTAATGGTAAAGATGTTATGTATTATTTTAAAGCTCCTTTTGGTGGATACCTGAACAGGGAGGGATACATTCCAGTCCATGTGTGTTGCATCGATACTAGTAATAGAGACAAAGGGTATATAACAACGTATTTTCTCGACTTGGATAAGAAAGTAGTATTCAAGTCAAACCTTTTGACAAAACCTTTGAGCAATCCTGATGAAGAACTACCCCTAGAGAAGTTAATCAAGCTTGCATTTCATAAAGATTTAGAAGATGAAGCAACATGCTATGAGGTAGGATTTGACGAACTATTAGAGTTTGAATGTCAAATTCTTGTAGTGAAAGATGGTAGTTATTACAACATTAAGGATGTTTATCCGAAAGATGCGGAACTTGGTGAATATGTATCACGGGAAGAGCAAATAAAAAGCCGAATTCCTAAAGTGATTTTTGGTAATAAATAACAACTTAAAGATAAAAAAAGGGGCAAAGCAGTCATGGCAAAAACTAAAAAAACAAAAATTATCTCGATTGATACCGAAGGATTATTTGCAGGGAAAACATACGAATTTCGTGAGTATTCCCTCCGCCAAGACGGATTGTATATAAGTAAAATTGATAAAAAAACAGAAGAAGTAATTACCTTCAAGGTTTGTGACCCATTATTTGTTAAAAAGACAATCCAAAACCTTGATAATAAAAATGTTTACATTATTTTGTGCTATTGGTTTAAGGGCAAATTTCATGAAATTGAGATAGGGAAAGAACAGTTAGCACCAAATGAGCTTATTAAATTAGGAGGTAAGGGTGTAGATATTTCCTACGAGAATCAAAGATTAGTCTCTGCCTTCCTAAATGAGCAGCTAAAATATGCTCCCCATCAAGAGACTTACCGAGAAGTTGGTTGGCACGAAAATGAGGATGGTGTTTTGGTATTTCGACATCATCAGGAATTACCCCAAACAGAAAATCATAATGCCTGTAATGATACTGTAGGGAGTTCCTACGATTTAGAACCCAAAGGGTCATTAGATGAGTGGAAAAGGCTAGTCTTTACAGAGATTTTGCCACAATTGTCACTACAATTCTTGCTTTGTATTGGATTTTCAGCTCCTTTAGTTGGCTACCTTTCGAGAATATATAATTTTGTTGATAATCTTTTTATTCATTTAGTCGGAGACAGTACGAAAGGCAAAACAAGTTCTGCAATGGTTGTCGTATCACCTTTTGGTAAACCTGCCGATAAGTATAAGGGACTTATCAAAACCTGGAATGGAACCATTAATGCCAATATCAAAAAGATGGCAGGTAATTTCGGGATACCTATTGTTTTAGACGAGTTATCCATGAGTACTTCCACTTCTATGACCGAAGCGGTTTATGTAATAAACAATGGACAAGAAAAATCACGGCTAAATGATGAAATGAAGCAGAGAGAGCAAGGCACATGGGCTACAACCATTGTTTCCACAGGGGAACAGTCAATCTTTGAACGAACGAATCAAAATGTAGGATTAACCGTCCGTTTATTTGAGTATAAGGGTATTAAATGGACAGCATCTGCGAAAAACGCAGATGATATCCGTAATGTTTTACAAGATAATTACGGTTATGCTGGACAGGCATTTATTGACTATATATTTAAACAAGGCTTATCTATCATGGAGGATAAATGGCAGTATTGGAAGGAACGGTGCATGGATGCATTGCCTGACAGCCCGTTTCGTGCCAGAATCGCAACGAAGTATGCCATCATTCTTGCTGCTGGTGATATAGCGAATGAAGCCTTAAGTCTAATGCTTGACCTAGAGGGCATATTGGCTTTCATTGTAAAAGATGAAGAAGGGAAGCTATTTTCTAGGGATATTGGTGCAAAAGGACTGAATTATATTACTCAGCAAGTCATCCAACATCATGCAAACTTTCGAAAAGAAGGGGATTACTATAGTCCGATGAATTGTTGGGGGAAAATGTTCATTCACACTGATTATGTGGAAGTTGCTTTTCTCAAGAGTGTGCTGGAACAACAATTGCGCTTAGGGGAGTTCGATGACCCTAAAGTGGTCATACGTGACTGGAAAGAGAAAGGCTGGTTGGTTACTGAAGGGGACAGAACAACCAAGCGCACCAAGATTTTTGATGATACAGAACAAGATAAGCGTAAGCAAATACTTGGTGATAAGGGTGTTCCGCAAAAGAAACAGGATACCACCTATAATATCAAAATACCATTATCCTCTTTGGATGGACTTATTTGTCAGCAAGCCCATCCATTACAGGTAGCCGAAGATGCAAGCAACTTATCATTCTAACAAACTTGGCAAAGGACAATCCCTTTGCCTTTCTAATACCACCAAAGGGAGAGAATCATAATGAAACCAAACAACACACCAAGCCTATTAATCAATCAAGCTATTGTTGAGTTCAAGGAATGGATTGCCAATAGGGGATTAAGTAAAGAAACCCTAAGGGGATATGATATGGACACCCGTCAATTTAGCCGCTGGTTAACTGCTAAAGCGAATAGTCCTGTTATTCTGGATGAAATTACGTTGCCTCATATTGAAGATTTTGTCAGCTACTTAATCAATGAAAAAGAAATAAAACCAAGTTCGGTGAATCGAAAAATTAATGCATTGTCGACATTTTTCCAATGTATGAAGAAAAAGAAATACATCACGGATAATCCAATGGAAGATTTCCAACGGATGAAAGTACCAGAATCAGAACGGATTTATTTGAGCAAGGAAGAAGTAGAAGCCATCATCCAAGCGATTGACCATCCTGTTATCCATTATTTTGCGATGACTATGGCTTATTCAGGACTTCGGATAAATGAGTGTATTCATCTCACATTGAATGACGTTAACTTCGAAGATAATTTAATTCAAGTCATCAATGGTAAGGGTGGTAAGAATCGAACCATTCCAATGAATAAGCATTTGAAAATACAATTAGAAAAATACTTGAATTGCCATAGACCTGATACTGACTCTCTCTTTTTCTTTGCCCTAAAGAAAACGGGAACGGTCAGCACACAATATGTCAATCGTGAGCTAAAAGAAGCATGTGAGAAGGCAGGCATAAAAAAGCACGTCACAAGCCACATTCTCAGACACTCCTTTGCTAGCTATCTCGTCAAAAAAGACACCCATGTGGCAGTCATCCAACGATTATTAGGACATGCCAGTGTCAAGACCACATCCGTATACTTGCATGTGCAACAAGATGACCTGCAAGCGGCAGTAAACCAAATTGACTTCTAAGGAGCGTGAATCAGTATGACAACTTTTGACCCATCCGTATATAATGACCCAAAAATCAGCGAAACCTTGTCCATGTTGGAGCGAGGTATAAGCAAAGAAGAAATTACCGAGCATTTTGGCAATAAGAATTGGAAAACGATTGATATCTATTTTAGGCGAAAAGGATTTCGTTGGAACGGACACACGTTTGTGCCTTTTGAGCAAAAGACAACATCCGCTGTGGAGGAAGCACGATTCATCCATACCAAAGCAGCACAAATTGTCCGTCAGCTTTCGCAAAGCATGGCGGATATTCGGCAAGTAGCCACGAGGAATGGATTCCATAGTGTAGAAGAAATGGGCGAATACATGAAGTCCCAAGGGTACGTATGGAATCATGATGCAAATAACTATGAATATGACGAAAACTCAGCACAAAAGCCAGCATCAACTCCTAAAAAGGCAGCTGCTGTATCATCTGCAAGGGCAGAAGGATTTGATTCCTATCAATCCTTACTGGATTACCTTTTAGACAAACAAGAACGATTATATGAGTTGCTGGGTGCTGAGAATAATAGTGGTACGATACCAAGGTACAAATTCAAAGGACAAAAGGCTAATAAAACACTTGGATTACCAACGTCATTGCAGACCCTTCTGAATGATTTTAGTAAAGAATACAATGTGACACAGAGGGACATCATTGAGGTTGCTTTAGCGGAATTCTTCAAAAAGTATGGATATGAAGAGCAACTGAATAGCGTTCTACAAACCTAGCGGGCAGTGGGAAAACACTCCCCGCTTTTTTTCTAGCCCCTGGCAAGTGCAACCGTAGTTCTTAACATCATTTAGCTTTAATAAGGTAGGATTTTATTTTCCTAATTACGTAAATAGAGATTATTGCAGGAAGAAAGGCATGAATAAACGCATATACATTCCAAGAGGTGATGTATATGTTAAATATAATTGAAGATGTAGTTCGTTTTCCTGAAGCTTTGGAAAAAGGGAGGACAATTACTCGTTTTTATCACACTTACCCATATAAGGTTTATCAAGCTAGTTGTGTTCTCAGAGGAATTGACTATGGATTTTCAGATATAGAGGGGATGTTTTTTAGAACAACAATTGACATTGGTAGCGAAATTATATCTCCGTATGAAGTAAAAGTGAACATTACTTTTGGATTCCGCTCAAGAGAATTTGATAAGAGAACAGATGCAACAATAAAATATTCACTTTTTCTGCAACAGACGTATAATCCCTAAGTTAAAGTTCTTCAAAAAGTATGGATATGAAGAGCAACTAAATAGCGTTCTACAAACCTAGCGGGCAGTGGGAAAACACTCCCCGCTTTTTTTCTAGTCTCAGCCAAGGGTTCCCGTTTTTCCCGCTATCCCGTTGAAAAATCTAGTGCCTTATTATATATAAATATGAAAGAGAATGAGTTGTATAGGGATAGTGAGTTAACCGTACTATTGGTTTTGGTGGTTCCCTGCGTTTTTCCAATTTTTCTTATTCAATGAACAAGCCAAGCAAGTGTCTATACTATACTTTTTTTGCGATTTCTTCCCTATTAGGAGCAAGTGGCGGTTGTTCTAGCCATCTATTTTTTACCATCAAATCAAACCATTTTTTTGTAACCATAAGATTTTTTAATATTGTACTTTCATAAGCGGCAACAAGGTCTGTTCGCATGGAGGATGCTAAACCTGCTCCATGATAGTTTTGTGCAGCCTGAAATAAAAATCCCATATGATATAACATTAACTTATCGGAAAAAGGAGAATCTGTTGAGGTTGTTACTTCTGTTTCCCAAGATTTCGGAACTGGTAAGTTATCTGCTTGCATTATTTTTGCAAATGTTTTTATTTGACCATCAGCCGTTTTCTCTGAATCAGTTAAAAACTTTCTTACTTCATTTGTTTGAGCAACTTGACTGAATGCGATAGAAAGAGTTTTAGCCATTATACTTTTTTTTAGGTTGAAAGAAATACTAATGATTTCTGTCGCTGCTAGTTTTCTCCCCTTTCCGAACAATCCATCTGCGAAATCTTGGCTGGAAACATATTCAGGGCTTTTTGCTGGATAAAATAATGGGTCTCTTTGGAAATTTCCCTTTTCAAGCAATAATTCAATCGTTAGATGATACATCCTTTTCGCATCGTTATCGCAGGAATCGTAAAAATCCCTTAAGTCCTTCCTAACAGAAACACCTAATGCAGTGCTATGTCCCAGCAAACCATGTAATGTCATGATATGTAGATAATTCAGGCAAAAAATATCAGTAAACAATCTCGGTTTTCCTTTAAAAAGGTCAGATTCAGTAAATCCAATTGGAACTGGAAACCCTTCATTTGACATAAATGTTGTTATTTGTTGCTTTTGCTTTTCGAACGTCTTAAGAGCATCCTCGAAAATGGCTTTAATGGATGCATCCTCAATAATTGAGACCATGTATCGATTGACCACATCTGTCATGGTTCCATTTACATATTCTCCCCACAATGTTCCTATTTCGGAAGATGTAAGTCTTAATTTATTCTCATCCATATTCTCACCTCATGGATATTATTTACCAATTAAGCAGTTAATATGATATTTCTATACAATATACTCGAACAATCCGATGCATTTGATTAGGAAGAATATAATGAATATGATTAAAGTTGTAGAAAGGAAAGTTTACAAAAAAAGCAAGCACAATTATGTGCTAGCCTTTTTCAACAACAATGCGTATTAAGGTGATACTTGAGGAATATTCATGCTTAGGTTAAAGAAGATATTCTTAAAAAGGATTTTAATCTGTTGTTTGTATTACTAACTAAGAATGTAATTCTAATAACCAAAATAATTAAGCTTGAAATTATGCTAAAAAGAATATTCAAAGTATATCCCTCCACATTGAAGTTTAGTGTTAAATGATAACACTAAAGTTATTATTTTTCTGTGATAAAATTTTATTCTGTAGGCATCTAAGATGGATATCTAATTATTTTATGGTCAGAGTTAGTGGACAAATAACGCTTGCAATGTTTGTTGGAGATAGCACTTTGTCGCCTATTTTATCTGATAAAATGGAGAAAATTTTTCTCTTCTGGATAGGTAGTGAGCTACTAAATATAGTATTATTTGAATAGGAAATGAATAAGTATATCTCCATTTTGTCGGAACATAAATTTCCAACCAGTGAAAAAATGGTTCAGCAAGGTATGCAGAAAATAATCCAAATAAAATTGCTTTTATGAGTGGATTACCATTAGCTTTTACCTGTAATAAAATCATAACTGATACTGGCATTAAGGTTATATCCCACGGAAAATAAGTAGGTACTATAGGTAGAACATTATATCTATAGTGCCATAGACTAAATTGGTCTCCTAATATATCCAAGGCAAGGGATATGGTCATTACGAAAAAACCAGCATATAAAATACGGTCAGTACTATTCTTCTTACGAAGTACATACCAAATAATCCAAGGAATTACAGATAGTCCTATACTCAACCACCAAAGTCCTGAGAACAATACGTAATCTGACCAGATTTCAATCTTTTTTTGAATTAATTTATGGATTTCTGCTATATTTTCATCAATTAATTTGTTTACTTTTTCTTTATGTCCCATCAATTTACCTCATTATATTTTCATTAACAATAGTTAGAGGTATTATTTGTTTATAATTGTAATTTTATTAGAGAACCTCCAACTTCATTTTCCTTAGATGCAATACAAATAATCCCGTGATACCAAATGCCAGTTAGTGGCATAATAATACATGTTAGGGAACACTAAAATGAGGTGTTGACTATGGAAAGATACATTATCTGCGGGCAGTGGGAAAAAACTTCCCGCATTTTTTCTAGTCTCAGCCAAGGGTTCCCGTTTTTCCCGCAATCCCGACGAAAAAGAGTACCTTATAATATATGATTATAGATGTAGGAATGAGTTGTATAGAGATAGTGAGTTAACCGTACTATTGGTTTTAGTGGAGGATTTGTTGTGGATTATTATTCTTTTTGACGAGTTTCTACTATTATATGTGTGTTTTTTACAATGTTTTATTATTTATTTTTATATCGGGTTTTTCGGGGAAAGCGGGATTTTGATTCACAATCTGTCTTTTTTGGTTTCATCGTTTGCGGTCTACAACGGTTTTGTCGGGACTTTTATTTTTTTCCTCTGCCAGCTTTCACTCATCTTTTCCTAATCTCCCCTACACATCACTCTTTTTTTCCTCGTTTTTTACTAAGCTAGGGAAAGGGAAATTCGCTGGAATCGTTGGTACTATTGGGGTTGTGCTGAGCGAGAAAATGGAAGATTCTGGGGTAGGTTCGTGCGATTAACGGTGCTCAATTACAAGTTACATTCAACAAAGCGATTGACCCATCAACTGTAATTACTCCAACTGTATCAACTAATGCAAATGTTGGAACACTTAATGCTAACGTTATTTCTTTATCACAAGTTGACGGTACTGGAAGTGTATCTTTAGTAGGTGGTACATCTCTTGCTACTTTAAGTGCTGATGGAAAAACTTTAACAATTACTGCTGCTACAGGTGCATTCAACAATGTTAAAGCTGTTGTAACAGTTGCTGATTCTGTTGTTAAAACAGTTGATGGAAAAACTTTCCCTAAATATACATCTGGAGTAATTGCGTTCGCTGATACTACTGCTCCTACAATAACAAGTACTCAACAGTTAAATGCGTCAACATACCAAGTTAATTTCTCTGAACCATTAGCTTCTGCTGGTAACTGGACATTTAAATATTCTGATGGAACTTCAGCAGTAGTTGCAGTAGACAATACTAACATTAATAAAGGGTATATTGTTTTAACAATTGACCCAAGTGTTGCTGCTGGTAAAACAATTGCAGCTACAGCAATTGGTGCAAGTGACTTTGCTGGTAACCTAGTTAACCCTAACCCAACTACATTCAATATTGTAAAAGGTTCACCTGATGGTATTGCACCAACAGCTCAATTTACTCCAACTGGATTAACTACTTTTGATGTTAAGTTCAGTGCACAAGTACAAAGTTTTGATGGTAGCCAATTAAGATTTGACGGTGGTTCAACAGGTCTTGCAGTAAACACAACTGGCAACCCGACTTCTGGTCAAATCTATGCTAAACAAGATGCTAATGATAAAACTTTATACCATGTAACTTTAGGAAGTGCTCTTCCAGCAGGACTTCACACAATTGAGTTAATTGGAAATGGTGTATATAATTTATCAGGTACAGGCAATGTTGATTATTCAAAAGTAGTTAACTTTAATGCTGATACAACAAATCCAACTTTAGTTACTACAAAAGTAATCAAAGATGCAAATGGATTTGAAAATCTTGATTTAACATTTAATAAACCAGTTAATGCAGGTACTTTAACATCTGTTTCTGCTTCTCAAGTTTACAATTATGTTACAACAAGTGGTACATTAGACTTGTCTGGTTTAACTGCTGTTGCTAATACTAATAACACTGAGTTCCGTGTTAAATTAGCAAGTGTAACATTCACTCCTGCTGGTGGTTCTGCAGCTGCTTTGGTTGCTAACGCAGGATATTCTTTCACTTTAGGAAGCACATCATTTACTGGTGTCAGCAATAATCTTGGTTTAACTTCTCAAAGCGGAAGTATTACTCGTGGTACTGACGTTCTTACAACTACTCAGTCAGTAAATACTGTTTTAGCTGTCTCTAACACACCAAGCCAAGTTAAAGTGGTGTTCAACCAACCTGTTGATGGTGCTACAGCAACTAACATTGCAAACTATAGCATCAATGGATTAACTATTACCAATGCAGTAGTTAAATCTGGAGAACCAAATAATGTTTACTTAACATTAGCTTCTGGCACTAACACATTATCTGGTGCTCGTCAAATCACTATTAATGGTGTTAAAACAGCTAATGGAGCTGGAATGACTCAAGCATATGTTGGTTCTGTTGGCCTAAATGAAAACGTTGCTCCAACATTTACTGCTTCATTAGTTTCTCCAACAAGCATTAAATTAACATTCAGTGCAAATGTTGAAGATACAACTAATGGTATTACTCTAGGTGACTTGAAAGTTACTTATGGTGGAACTGACTTAACTGAAACTGGTGCTTCTCCACAAGTATTAGGTGTTTACGCTGACGCAGGATTGACACAACCAATCACTAGCGCTTCTGCTACATCATACGGAACAGTTTATGTTAAATTGGCTTCAGGTACTGTTACTGACTTAACTAAAGCTCTAACTGTAACTCCTGAAGGTACAACTGTTACTGATACTTTAGGTAACGTTTGGGCTACAAATACTGTTACTGTACAATAGTAATTAAAGCAACAATTTAAAGTTATTTGAAACGCTCTGCAGAGAGTAATCTCTCTGTAGGGTTTCTCTCAGGGGGGAGAAGGGATGAGTGGAGTAATCCACCTTTCCCCCTTCATACACCTCATAATTGGCTTCGGTTAATTGCATTGCTCCCTTCGTGCATGCATGAATTATGGGGTGTAAAATTGGGAAAGGCAAAAACTTCTCCCATCAATGATTGCTAATAAGGCTCTGTAGAGAGAAATCTCTACAGGGCTTTTTATATTATTTTCCCCAAAACTTCACCGTTTTATAATGTTCTTTTAATAATAAATTCGTGCTTGAATTAAATTTTATAGGGGTATTTATTAAGAAAATGTTAACTTTTTGTGTTTTAAGCACTTATACTTGACAAACCTTATAAATGCTAGTATCTACATGTTGTTTCATTGCTAATAGATTCGTAGGCAGCTACTTTTTTAGGGGGCATTAAGTTGGTATAAAATTTACCATATGCTATAAAGTTCTAATTACAATCCACAATCCTTCATTTCTTTTTATGGAGAATTTCCTCTTTTTTTACATCTTGCTTATTTATAATATACCAAATTTTCTGATAATAATAAAGCGATTCTGGCAGTGTAAATGTTACCATATTAGGAACTGAATTAAATTGATTAATAAATTCATATTATTTTTGTGATAAATATAGATTATTAATTAATGTCCTAATTCCTTTTGAGGAATTAGGGTAATTTCAATTTTAATATTAAAATTGAAAAGGGAGAAATTAAAAAACTATCAATGCCTGTAAAAAGATATTCTATAAATAAATATTAATTACTTATAATTACCAACAAAGAGTTGACTTTTCTCAATAAAAAGGAAGCGGTCAACCGCTCCCAATTAAAGATATCTATCTCCTGTAATCCTAACTGACATACATATCATAGATAAGTTAAGTTTAAAACTGGAATAATCGAAATCATTCCCTTTACTGCAAAGCCGAACCATGTTTTCAACCTTTGCCCAATCCCTTTTCATTCCTTCGCTTAACTCATTTTCTTTAGCACGGACTTTCTTCAAGGTTTCAAGGTGCCTTTCAATAAGAGTATCGTAATCCAGTGTGGTTTCGGTGCTTTTTATCCTTTTTGGAAGAGAAGTATCTGCGCTCCATAATTGAAAAAGTTCCCTCTGCTCCTCTTCCCTTTTTCTCTCCGTCTCCCAATTTTTTTGCCTTCTATATTCGAAAATTTGCTCCAACTGTATGTCTAATATCGGTAGTTCAAGGGAAAGGAGTAGTTCTATCTCTTCATCATGGAATCCATCGGGTATAGCGACCTGCATGTCTTCACAATTGACCAACTTATCAAGAAGTTCATCTTTTATGTGTCCTGGTAAATCCTCTAAAAATCCCCTTGCTTCGGGTTTTAAGCTATTAATGGCTTTCTCATACATAACATTAATGTCGTATGAATGTTTTAAATTCTCAATCAACGCAATTTGTTTATTGGTTAGCGGTAAATGGAGCTGTGCTTGCTGTAAAATAGATTCAGGAATCGAATCTATATAAAGATAAGGCTTAATATCGAAATACTCGCTGAATACAACCTTGTGTAGAATTTCA
This sequence comes from Neobacillus endophyticus, assembly GCF_013248975.1. Taxonomy (GTDB): domain Bacteria; phylum Bacillota; class Bacilli; order Bacillales; family Cytobacillaceae; genus Neobacillus; species Neobacillus endophyticus. Next base: position 1,519,090 of record NZ_JABRWH010000001.1, on the reverse strand, counting down.
TCACGTTCCAAGTCAATATGGTGGAATTCCTTTAGAATATCCCGTACCACTTGATTTGGTAACATCGTATGGTTTTCAAAACACTTGACTCCTAACCCTACAGTCTCTCCATTTTTCTTGTTATGAACTATATATTGATAACGCAGTGGGGTTCCACAGATACAGCGGTAATTTTTGTTCCCATAACCACTGTCAAGTACTTCTACCAATACCCAATCATCAATCAATTTTTCCAACTCTTCTGTTGACATATCCTCATGAAATGTAATACCTTTGTTCCGAGCCAACACTTCAAGCCATTTACTCTTCTTGCTTTGCTTGCCGTGTTCCAACAAGAAAGTTCGCTGTTCTTCGGATAGCAGGGACATATACTTATGTACCTCTTGTTTTGTGAGTAATTCCATTTTGTGTATCTCCATTTCAGCCCATTGGAGCAAATTATTTCCTGTCTATCACAATTAAGGTCTTTTAATTCACATCCAACTCGTAATCTTTATATTCTTCTAATAATTGTAAAATTTAATTGAGGTTATTTTCAAGTGTTTTAACTAATATTTCTTTGAATTACTATTCTATTTCTTTAATAATAAGTTTTTAGCCTTTCCACGTACCAATTCCTTTTATCAAAGTTTTTAAATTTACTAAAATCTGAATCAAATAGATTTATAAATATATATTATTATAATGAGAAGAATACCTGAAAGCCCTAATTCCCATTTGTGGAATTAGGGCTACTTCTATTTGAGGAGGAATCAATATAGGAAAATATGAACCTACCAAGCAAAAGCAACTGGAATTTTCTGAGGAACCCTGCTAAACGTGTAAACATTGCTAGTCTAAAATCTGAAAGGGTGATAAGCAAAGATGTATCTTAATTGGTTTGTAGTGTCAATGAAAGTGAGATTTCATATCGAAGTAAATAAAGGTGAAGTAAGCTATGAATCTTATGATTTCTTTCATGAGGAACTGGATGACTTGCTCATACCATCGGAGCATTTAGAAAAGCTTCCTGACCCGCTCTTACTTGAGACACTTTCCTATTATGATAATGATGGTTATGAGTGGCTTGCAGGTGTAGTAGTGGATGAAACAACATTGGCAATTCTGTACGAAGTATGGATTAAAAATGGCGAACAAATTGCTTATGAGCTACACATTGAATAAAAAAAGTATTGGATAGTTATTGGAGCTGAGTGAATCGTTTTGCGTAATTTCACGACATTACTTTTTGGATTTTTACGACAAAACTAAATAGGCTTTAATCAATAGTGGAAAAATGCATGAACGTGAAGGGATGATAAAGGTTTTTGAATGGAGAAACACACGACATTATTATATAACTGTCGTGAGCTGGAAGGATGGAACCAAAAAATGAATCGTAATCAAAAGTAAAAGGCTATTGGTGTATAAGTGCATACATCAATAGCCTTTTTATATTCAGAGGTGAATCTAGTTTGGAAACTGAAGATTTTGCTAATTGGCTTTTTGCAGAAGGGAAAGCAGCTAAAACAATCGAGTCCTATGTGAATGATGTAAAAGGATTCCAATGTTATTTGCAGGAGAAGCTAAAGGATATTCAGGTATTATCCCGTTTCTCATTCGTACGATACAAGGAGCATCTGTCAAAGGAGCATTATGCAGTTGCAACGATTAACAAGAAGATTAATAGTCTTAAGGTTTATAATGATTTTCTAAGAACCAAAGGAGTGGTAAATGAGTCTTTTATCCATTTGAAGCGAGATAGAATCAAAATAGCTGCTGGAAGTGAGGGAACTGTCGATGCACTATCAGAAGAACAGGTGGAGAAACTGCTTTTCTATGTGGAAAATCGCAACAAAGTGAGCACCAGGAACAAGCTGATTGTGTATTTGCTTCTCTATACAGGGGTGAGGGTGAGCGAACTGGTCAACATCCAAATCCACGACATTGATTTTCTGACTAACCACCTTGCTGTCATCGGAAAAGGCGGAAAAAGGCGGGAAATCGGGCTTCGGCAGGATGTCCTACAATTAGTACGGCAGTACATGAAGGAAAAGCGTTCCGAGTCTGTTTTCCACCATAGCGGCTATCTTTTAGTGAGCCAGCGAGCAGAAAAGATGCATAGGGATGCGGTGAGAGATTGGTTGGCAAAGATTTCGAGGGAGTTGGGGTTCCGGTTCCATCCCCATCTCTTTCGACACACATTTTGCACTAGGCTGCTAAAGAAAGGTGTTGACCTAACGACCGTAAGCAAGTTGGCAGGGCATGCCACGGTCAATATGACTGCAAGGTTCTATATTCAGACGACAAGAGAAGAAAAGATGGATGCAGTGAACAAACTGTAATCCATCTTTTAATTATCATTTTATAGTTTCTTAAAACCTATATGTAAAATTAGAGCTACCATGCTCCAAATTTCCAAAATAACACCAACTATTGATAGAGGCAATTTTATGAATGCTGGTGTATGCGTACTAAAAGCAATTGTTAGGGTAATACAACCTATTGCGAACATAGCTATCAATAAAGGGAAATTCTTGACCAAAACAACTACCCTCCTTTCTATTTTATTAAGAGGAGGAATGCTTAATGATACCAACTTTAGTAGCTGAGCTTATTAAAGTAATATTGGAGGAATTAATGAAAAAGCGGGTGTAGTCATTTTCTAATATGTAGAAGATTTAAGGGGTAATTTGAAGTTGGATTATCCCTTTGATTTTTTTTCCATTGGGAAAGAATTATAAATGTGTCTAAATTGTGACAATCTGCAACGATTAGTATCTAAGCCTAAACGGCTGAATGGATGTATCAATGTAAAAAGTAATGATAAAGTTTTTTTAAAAAAACTATTGACATGGTGTTTTTTAAAAAATTTCCGACGGGGAGACTTAGTCTATAATTACAAACGATTCTTCCGCCGTTTATGCAAGGGGCTGGGAACCATTGGTACATAAGGGTTTTGATGGCGGATGTAAAAAGTTGGGATTTGCTATTATAGGGTTGTAAGGTTATTTTCAACAACCAACAATTCACATAATAGAGAGGAAGAAATCATTCATGAACTACAAAAGAACCTTAGTCCCTCAAATGCCAACAGAAGGGTGGCATTTTGCTGAAATCACAAATATTAAAGAAGGAAAGTCTGCAAACACCAAATTCAGTGTTTCGGATACTGCCTTAACTACATTTGTTACAGATAACCATAGTCTTGTGACACAATCCTTCCTTATGGCACAAGGTGTCAATTTTACACTTGAGAAATTGATTGATATCACGTTTGGCGAAGGTGACGAGCAAGTAGAATTAGAAAATCTAATTGGTAAGCGTTGTGGCATCAAAGTTGAACACAGATTCTGGAATAATCGAGTTTTTGCAAATGTCGTAGATGTCTGCTCTTTAGATGAGCTCGTAGAAGATGAGAGTGATAGTTCCGTCCCGCCAACTCACATGATTACAGACTTAGAAGATATTGAACTGGACTAAGTGGGTGGATTTTCTCCCCCCCATTTCATCTTTGCACAGTTTTCGAAGGGGGTCTGCTGGACAGCAGACTCTTGCTAATTGATGTACTAATTACATGGCTAAACCACTTGATAAAACAGATGAAACACATATATATCAACAAATAAAGGAAGCCCAAATCATATGCGAATTGGACTTCTTTTTATATTGCTATTTACTGTTTTGTACTCATCAACCGAACCCGTTAAGTGTTGACACCTATTTTTTCTTTTTGAGCTAACAAGCAGTTTAGCTGCTAAGGAAAAGTTCAAAAAATGACATACTGAGAGGTTAGGGATTGATATAATTGACTTATACAAAGAATTACCACTATTTTAGGGGAGTTAATATGTTGGGATTATTATTTAATTTAGCGTTTAATATAATTGGTAGTATCGTGTTTGGGTGGTTTATAGTTCTTTCAATAATAAAGATACAAGAAGGCTCATCTGGAACTAAATTTGAAAAGCATCAAAAAAAGCATTTATACAAACGAGGTATATTAGTAAGCATAGCAATGGGACTAGTTTTTTATTTTATTGGTTGGTAGTAGAAATATTCTTTGTTGAACTAACGGGGGCTTTACTGCTTTAATCTTGTGTTTTAGAAATTAATAGCTCGTTAAGGTTTGATATTACTATGGATAAACATAATGGGATATGATAGCCGTCTGAGTGGAGTTCCACAAAAAAAGCGGGCAGTGGAAAAGCACTCCCCGCTTTTTTTTACCTCAAACAAACGTTCCTGTTTTTTTGCTATTCCGTCGAAAACTAGTAGTATATAAGAGTAGGAAACACCTTTGAGAAAACGCATATATGTTTGCTATTTATAATGTTATTTTGTTGTTGTTGACGAATAGATAATAAAGGAAGCTAATAGAATTAAAAAGGAAAATATTGACCATATATTCAAAATATAGAGCCGCGTTTCTTTATCATTCTTATACTGAATTACTCCTTGCCAAATTTCCGTAGGGATAAAGATTCCAATTAACAAAGCAATTAATTGATTCAGTATTCCGTTAACAACTAAAATACACATGAAAATGAACCAGACAATTATAAATAGAATAATAAACTTATCTCTTGACCAATACCATCTTTTTGGGTCACTATAATCTCCAATGTGAAACATCTTTTTTAGTAAAGCATTTCCACCGAAGTATAAAACGTAATAACCTATTAATAGCCAAAAAGCAATCATACCAAAGACTCCTCAATAATTACCTCTATTTTCGCCAAACCAATGGAGTATTAATTATACTCCTTTATTAAATTTCAGTCATTTTTCCTCCATTTACAAGTAGGTAGCGGACAAAAAAGAACCATTTATTACAAAATATCCCCGTACAATGATAAAATTAACATCTTTTTGGAAAAATGTGTTATTGTCTTATTAGATTCAAAAATATCTTAAACTAAAAGGAGACATCACTATGATTAGCACATTTGCAATATTACCGTTTATTCTCATTTTAATTATTTATGTTGGTATTCTTGCTTTAACAATTTGGTTTGCAGTTAGCCTTATAAAAGCACAAAAAGAACGAAATATTATTCTTAAGGAAATTTCAAATAAACTTGATAATTCAAAGATTAATAATAAGGAAGAGTGAATTGCTCTTTCTTTTTGTTTGTTCGCTGCGTTGTATACTGTTACGTAATAGGTATCAAGTATCTTTTTCACTATTCTTTTATTTATTTTTATATCGGGTTTTTAGGGGAAAGCGGGATTTTGATGCACCAACTATCTTTTTTGGTTTCATCTGTTGCGGTCTGCAACGGTTTTGTCGGGACTTTTATTTTTCTCCTCTGCCATATTTCACTCATCTTTTCCTAATCTCCTCCAAGCATCACTCTTTTTTTTCTCGGTTTTTACTAAGCTAGGGAAAGGGAAATTCGCTGGAATCGTTGGTATTATTGGGATTGTATCGGAGGATAAAACGGAAAATTCTGGGGTTATGTTCGTGCGATTAACGGAAATATAAAATAAAAGCTTATTCCTGACTATAAGACAGGGAATAAGCTTTAAAAAGGTCGTCCGTTTGTCTTTTTTTGTGGGGTGTAAACATTCAGATACATGTTTTAAGAATGTATTTTAACTAGAAAATTTTTAATTATTTTCTTTTTAACCCACAAAAAAACTAATCGAGACTTTTCCGATTAGTTTTTCTCTTATTGATTTGCTCTCTTTACACATTTTGCTGTTACAGTATACTTAGTTTGATGTTTTACGGCCGCTTGAAATTCAAGCAGATTATGAAGGAATGTATGAAGGATATTCTTTCTGGTACTGTAGTAACTTTAGCTCATTTTTACATTAGCAAAGCAAAAAAAGACTTATATAAAGAAACTTACGTTGTTCCATCACTGCAGGGTCCTTCAAAATATCGACAAATTCCTGTATCCGGGCAAAATCCGGGATTTTGACTGCATAATGCTTTGGCAAATTTGGAATTCATCCCCGCCAGATTTTTAAAATAACAACTAATGGTATGATTCCTAGCCATATTATTTAGTTGGAAATCGAGTGGGATCTTCCTTTTTACATGTTGATAGTATAAACCGTTTTCTGTAAACGGGGGCGGGTAATCAGCATTGACAAAGTTTAAAGGAATGGGGTCGTGGATATTGAAAATACGAAAACTGCTTTCTACTGTTTCGTTAAACTTATCAGCAAAGTCAGGATTTCCCACGCGAAAACTAGCCAATGTATACAGGATTGGATGTCTAAATTTCGTATTTACAGCAACATCTAAAGCAAATAACGTTGCTAATGTATTTGCCCACATAATATTGAGCCACATCGCTCATGAAAACGTGAGCCACTCCATTTCCAGTAAGAACACCGTCTTGATATGGAGTGAGAGGCATGATAGGCTTGTTGCCACTCGAAACATCCTGATGTGTCGCCCTTCGAGCTAAATTATGCCTCTGGAGGCTCCATGTCAAGACATTCCAGATTTTCCAGTTACAAAGTTCCGAGTGGCTCACGTTGATGTAATCGGAGTGGCTCAAAATTCAATTATCAAATACAGCTAAAGCTCCACCTAAACTATGTCCTGTAATAAATAGCTTTTTTCGGGAAGAGAGATTCTGTACTTCATTAATTAATGCATCTCTTGTGGTTTGATAAATGCAGGTAGCACCGCGGTGAGTTTTCCTGCTTCTATGGACGAAAGGAAAACGGATTTGAAATACATCTGTATCCGAATCGAAATCCTGCGGCGAATCGGTTCCTCGGAAAGCGACCACGATTGTGTCGTCAGATTCAGCAATAAACCCAAACACTTCTTCCGCTTTTTCGTTTACCCCCGCAACAGCCCGAATGATAAATACAAGCTCAAAGCCTTGCGGTAATACCACAGTTCCTTTTTCAAAAAGTTCGTAAGTTTGAAAACACATACCAGTAAGTGCTATTGCGTCTTTACTATTAAATTGTTTTGAATTCAATTCATTCACACCCAAAATAATATTTTGATATGGTGCATCATATGCAATGAATTGGACAAGCGAAAGGTATAAATATCATCTAAGGGTTTAAAAGGGCATGCTTTCCTGAGACGTGTGACTGTCGATCAAATAAAGATAATGGTGGCATATGAATACTAAAATGAGGCGTTATCCAAGTAAAGAACTCAATAGGGAAAAAGGGCATCCATAAAGTGGCGTTAGCGGAATTCTCCAAAAAATATGGAGCGTTCTACAAATATAGCGGACAATGGGTAAACACTCCCAGCTTTTCCCGAGATCCCACTGGAAGGCTATTCCTTCGTATTGAATCGAATAGTGATAAAGGAATGTATCGAGCCAACACTTGTGACCGTATGTCTAAATTCATTAACTGGTACAGGGTAAAATTTTTATTTTTTGGGGTTGACTTAAACCATGGTTTAAGACGTATCATAGTCCTGTCGACAGTGCAGCATAAAATTTGGAGGTCTCCAGATGAAATATTGTACAATTAGCGAAGTTTCAGCTAGATTAAATATTCCAGAATCAACGTTACGCTATTATGAAAAAAAAGGATTACTGCCATTAATGGAGCGTGATGAAGCTGGCAGGCGGTTATATTCAGAAGACCAGATTTCGCTTCTTGAGACTGTTATTTGTTTAAAAAATACGCACATGCCTATAAGTGGTATTAAGCAATATATTGATTGGGTAGTTGAAGGAGACAGCACCATTGAACACCGGCTTGAAATGATGAGGAATCACAAGCAGGCAGTGTTAGATGAAATTGTGCTGATGACAGAATCCTTAAAGGGGATTGACCTAAAAATTAATCGTTATACAAAACGCACTTAGGTAAGAAAAGAGTTAGTATAATGAAAAATTTTTATTAACCTAAAAAAATAATTGGAAAAGAGGGAATACAATGAAACTTTCAGGAAATACAATCCTTATAACAGGTGGCAGTGCTGGAATAGGATTAGCTTTTGCAGAACGCTTTATAAAGGCTGGAAATAAAGTTATTGTTTGTGGACGACGTGAAAGTGCACTACAAAATGCGAAAGAAAAATTCCCTAGCCTTATTACTCATGTAAGTAATTTGGATAATGAATCAGAGCGTGCAGCATTGTTTGAGTGGGTAACATCGAATCATCCAGAAGTGAATGTGTTGGTGAACAATGCAGGGATTCAACAACGCTTTAATGTGTTAAAAGCAGATGCGAAGAACAATTGGAATTATTTTAATAAGGAGATCATCACCAATATTGAAGCACCTTTCCATCTTTCTATGCTGTTCGCTCCCTATTTTGCTGAAAAAGAAGGGGCGGCGATCATTAATGTGACATCAGGATTAGCTTTTACACCATTTGCTATTGCTCCGATTTATTCAGCAACAAAGGCGGCACTTCATTCATTTACAATGAGTCTAAGACACCAACTTTCTGATACATCAGTAGAAGTAATTGAAGTTGCTCCACCAGCAGTGAATACAGATTTAGGCGGAGCGGGGCTGCATACTCATGGCGAACCATTAGATGCCTTCGCAGATGGGATTTTCAAAGGATTAGAAGAGGGTGAACAAGAAATTGGATATGGCACTTCTGTGGAACGCTTGCGTATGCCACGAGATAAAGTGGATGAATATGTTGAGAATATGTACAACGCAATGAAAAATACAATTGAATAACAATCCATGAAAGAAGTGTTACGGTTTTTAAATGACAGTTGTTTTGACTTCATAAAAAATCTGAGTTGCGTTCTTCAAACCTAGCGGGCAGTGGGAGAAGCTCCCCGCTTTTTTCAATTCTCAGTCAGGGGTTCCTGCTTTTCCTTCTATCCAGCCGATTCACTAGTATATGTACGAATAAGGTTAAGAAATGAGTTGTATAGAGATAGCGAGTTACTCTTTTTCATTTTAAAATCGGGCTATGTTCCTGAAAAGAATAAAGTTAAAGTGACGGTTAGGCACTGTTATGACGCTACCAAAATGAATGAAGCTCCCAATTTTGATTTGATCAATTAATTTCCGTTTTTTTACAAGCTTTTGATTCATCTAAAAGTATTCTCTAAAAGATTTAAGAAAAAGCAAAATTTCTTTTTTAATAGTCAGTTTGACAGCTGGGATATGATTATCTAATTTCATTTATTTTTCTTTACACAAAAATGGAAAGCAGTTAAACTGCCTTCCAATATCCACTTTCCAATATATCCTATTTTTGCAATGGTCCCCACGCCTTGGTAATTAATGAAAAGGAATACAAACTGCAGGTATAATAGGTGTTATCCGTATAGATTTTTCCTATAAATACTTTCTACTAATTTTAGTTGTTCAATAACGTCTGATGAAAGATACTTACTTGCTTCTGCATTAAGAGTCTCAAGAATTTCCTTTTCCTCTTCTTCTGGTAAATTACCATCCCAAAGATCTGAAGGAAAATACTGTTCATTAGACTGACGAGCACATTGATAGATTAAATAATAAATAGTCCATATAAGGATACTTGTTGGAATAGTGTATTTATCAGAACATTCATGTGAACTCACAAAATTAAAACAACCATATTCTTGTTCATCATCATTACATAGATTGTATATGATTTCCCAATCAACCTTGTTTCCAATTAACCAATCAAACCCTAATTTAATAATATTATCAAATTTATCAAACGCGGCATCATATTTCCCGTCTTTAAATTCATCTCTAAAATAATCTAAAGTACGTTCCGTATATGCCAAACACAGTGCTACTCGATCGTTTATGCCTACTTCCGTTATATTCAGCATCTATTTCTAAAACCTCCAAATAGGTTTTTTTATATGGCTGGTTTTATCCTACCAAAATTACAACAATTTATATCAACGTTATAACAAGTAGACCGATTCCGATTATCTGTCTACTGAGAGTCCCTTGTTCATCTATGAGATTTAACAAGCGTTATCGGCCTTATGAAAATTAACATTTGAAGGTTTATAGCAGAAATTTCTATATTCCAACTTGAAAGCTAAAATCACATATACAAAAGAATAGAATTTCATGAAGATCGTCATGCGGTCCACTGTGTATTATGTGGGTATTTTGGATTAGATAAAGAAAGAATTTAAATCTTATTTTTTCATCATAATAGCTAAACCAGCATTATCTAGAATGAGAAGAGGCTGTTGAAAATTTGACATAAAAAGTGCTGCCTTCTTCACCTGTTTGAATTTCAATTTTTGCATTGTGACGGGCTGCTATTGCGTAACTTACACCTAATCCCAAGCCAGTCCCTTTTTCTTTGGTAGTGAAGAAGGGAGTGCCAAGCTTTTCTAATACTTCAGGTTTAATCCCTTTCCCTTGATCCTTAAATGCAAGTACAACATAACCCTCTTCCTTGTAAGTACTTATGGTTAGTGTTTTTCCTTCTTCCATCGCTTCTAACCCATTCCGGTATAGATTTATTATTAATTGGCGGATCTCATTTCGATTTAATAATAATTCTGGCAGCGTCTGCGTATTGATTTTTACATTTTTGTTTTGGTTAGTTGCATCTATTTCAATTAGTGGAGCTATATCTAATATGATGTTATTTAAATTCCACTTCTGTAAATCCGTCATTTTGGTATTACTCATAGAAAGGAATTCTGTAACAATGGCATTTGCACGGTCCAGTTCTTCAATCATAAGGTTTAAATAATGTCCGAATTTCTCAAAGTCATTTTCTTCTTTTACAAGCTGAAGAAATCCTCGTACGGTTGTCATCGGATTTCTGATCTCATGGCTTATACCTGCCGCCATCTGGCCAATTAACTGTAGCCCGGATAACCTTTTTAATTCTTTCTCAAATTTCTTTTTCTCAGTTATGTCTTTAATAAGGGCACAGATTCCATCATCATATGGATAAGCCACTATTTCATACCAAGAACCGGCATAAGGTGATTCAAAATATACAGGGATCCGTTCTGTCATCACCCTATGTAGTTCTTTGTAGATTACAGTATCAACAGTCTGTGGGAAAACACTCCATACTTTTTTCCCTAATAACTTATTTGGAGCGAATGTGCGATGGATAACGTTTTTGTTTATATTTGTAATTCTCCATTTACTATTTAAAGCAATGAACCCTTCAGAAATGCTTTCAATTACATTGTTTTTCTTCTCAATGGCTTCTTCGAGCTGCTGTGTCCGCTCCTCTATCATTTCTTCAAGTTGGCCCATATAAAGCAAGCTAGTTAACGTTGATGCTGTAGCATCAACAATGGATTGTGCCAGTCGGGTTTGTGATTTGGTATAAATCCGACTTTTCCCTTCAAGATCAACAATGGTTATGATCCCTAAAACTTTCCCCATAGATACCAATGGAATCAAAAATAGGCCCTTTAACGAATATTTCTGGCAAAGTTCATGATTAAGTCTTTGATCTGCATAAACATCCGAAATGAGGATGGATTTCTTGGTTTCAATCACATTTTGAATTATGGCATCATAACAATTGTTTATGATTAATTTTTGGAATGTTTCACGCCATTTCTTTTTAGCATAATAACCTGAGTTTACTTTGACCCTGTTATCTACTTCGATATCAAGTATTTGGAAATCTATGCAATCATTATCTAAGATTTTCCCTAAATAGAAAAAACTTTTATCAAGACTATCTTCTATAGATGAGCACATAGAGAGATCACTCGTCAGATCAAGTAACAGCTGCTTTTCAGAAATTAAGCTTTCCTTTTGTTTTAAATAATTGGCATTCCGAATAGCTACGGCCGCCATGTTCACATACGCTTCAACACTTTCAATTTCTGATTGTTTTAAGTTCAAAACCACTCCATAATTAAATAAAAAAACCAGTCCATATAACTCTTCTTCAAGTGAGATCGGCAAGGCTAATATTGATTTTATTTGAAAGGCTTGGATTGGTTTGGGATCAGGACGATTATCCTTTGATGTATCAGGTATATAGATCGTTCTTTTTGTTCTAACAAGTTCATTGGCTAATTGATCAACTTTAGGATCGACCACGAGCATGTCGAGTGTCATTCCATTCATGGTATCCGGCTTTCCCACATATCCTCTAAAAGTCCCGTCTCCCTGTGGTAAATAAATACCGACAGCAGAACATTGGACAATTTCTTCAGATATGGCGGTTGTTACATGTTTTAACACTTCACGTAACTCCAGCTTGGAATTAATTAATCTTGTTATATGTGCAAGTCGTGAATACCGCGTTTGATCATCTAGCATTCCTATTTACTCCGTCCTCTTGTTAGTAGAAATTTGTTTTTATTATACTTTAAATTTATTGCAAATTGTCGAATTTCGGTGAAAAACCTAAAGGGAAATGGTGGCAAATTGTTACTTTGGGACTAATTGTAAGTATCGGCATATAAGGTAATTGTGATTAGTTTTTGAAATGTGTAAAAGCATCCAGTAATAGTTTTATAGGACTAAAGTTTTGATTTTGATAAAAAACAATAAAATAGATTCACTTAATCAATACTTCAGCCTTGAATGTAGGACATCCAGCTATTATAAGCGTGAAGGGAGGATATCGGTTTTTGGAATGAGTAAATGCATAACATTAATATAAACTGTCTGAAGCTGGAAGGATGGGACCAAAAAATTAATCAGTAGCAAACGTAAAAGGCTATTGTGTATAACGGCATACATCAATAGCCTTTTTTGCATTTAGAAGTATATCAAACTTGGAATTAGAGGGATTTACAATCTTGAACTGTAAGTGGTTTTATTGCGTCCATGACTGTTTCTAATTATTTACCATGTTCCATAGTTGAGCTACTACTGGCAGACTTAGTATTTTCGAGTACATATCGTGGTAGACATTTGATAAGTAAAAAAATAACGGAAGGCAAGGACAGGAATTTATAGTGTGTCCTTTTCGTCCATTCAATTTAATTCTTTTGATCGTAATTAATTGTTTATTGAACTATTAAAATCCTGAACCAGTAGATACTCCAACTAAAAATAAAATAAAAACAACAAGATAGCCGGCTGGAATTAATATAAGAATGGTTGCTGATGCCATTTTCCAAAAACCGCTCGTACTATACCAAGAAGATAGCACAGAGCTTAGATAACCGATAAAGGTGATTAAAATCCAAAAGTTCCCCGTTTTTTTGCCTACAAGGGATTGTAAGATCAAATATGTAACAATTAAGATTACGATGGAAACAATTCCTAAATATCTCCTCAATTTATGACCTCCTGCATTTTTATGATTATTTTACCATAAAAACCCAGATTTAATTTTTATCGCTGAGGTCAGTCTAATAAGGGGAAATGTGCTTTTTTATAAAAAAATAAAACTCTCCTTAGAGAGCTTTATTTTTGGGAAAAAGGGCCAGATAGTGATCTGCCATTCCCCCTTTATACACCCCATAATTGGCTTCGGTAAAATGCGTTACTCCCTTCGAGTATGCATGAATTATGGGGTGTAGAAGTTGGGAAAGCAGTCCAATTTTCCCTTTAAAGGTATTTTGAAATTGGAAAGTAGAAAGAAATCTTTTCGAAGGGTTTGTATATCCTTTTACTAATATATTCGCAATTGAAAACTCCATAATGGGGGTTTTATTATAATAAAGTAATAAATTATTAAAAATTTCCTTTATTAAAGGCCTGCTGAATGATTTAATGACCACCTTGCTCTGTTTTTTTGTATAGGATGCTGATAGTAAGTAAGTATGTGAATCCTGCCGATAATTTAAAAATTAATTTGTCCCTTTAGTCTGTTTTTACCAATTGTTAAATTGGTATTGATTTACAGGAGGATATTTAATAGAATATTTAATGTTCATCTACCGTCAATATAAAGGGGTAAGATGACAGGGAAATTTATGATAGAAAGAAGATGTATAGTAATGAGAATTACCAAGCTGACAATGGTTAGCGCCATCCTTCCATTTGTTCTCCTGGCAGGTTGTTCAAGCAATCAGTCTGATAAACAGCAATCTAAATCTGCTATGCAAGAAGAAAAGGCATCTAAAACAAGTAAGGCAAGTCCCTACATGGGGAAAGAGAATCAAAAGAAATTAGAGGCGACAGCAGCGGCTGAAGGGAAAAGTGCGGATGCTCAAATAGAGGCAGCGAGAAGCGCCTATCTTAATGGTAATTACGACAAAGCAGCATCTTACTATCAAAAGGCCATTAAAATTGACCCGAAAAGTTACCTTGCTTATAACAATTTAGGCAATATCTATTTTAGAAGTTATAACAAGCCGAAAGATGCGATTCCATACTATCAAAAGGCTACTGAATTAAATCCTGCTTATTCTTTTGGCTGGTTGAACTTGGCGCTTGCGCAGAAGGCAGTAGGCGATACAAAGGCTGCCCAAACCACTGTTAATACTGCACTTAAAAAAGTGGCGAAAACAGATTCAAATTATAAGCAGATTCAAAATGTGTTAAATTCGAAGTAAAATGATTTTAATGTGAAATTGCTATATACCAATTAATAAAAACAGCGTTCAGTGATCGTATTTCTCTGAACGCTGTTTTTATGCTTACAATAATAGATTAAAGAGGTGGATTTTCCACGCCCAAATGAATCCAATCTTCTTTTGGAGGTCCATAAACCCCAAAAGGTTTTAACCCCGCTTGACGCATAAGAACGGTAACCTGGCCGCGATGATGAATGATGTGTTTAATGAGACCCATCAGAATGGTAGCATTGGATTCCTGTCTTCCAAAAGCTGTTTGTATTTGTTTTAAAGAATCGTCTGTCCACTGTGATTCAATGGCCGTAGCTGCTTGAGCACTTATATTTTTAAAAGTTTCAGCAACGATTTTGGCTGATGCGGGAATATCTTCTGCATTTTCAACCCGATCGATCTTGAGGCCAAAATGGGCTAAATACTCTGGAATATTGGTTGTAAAATGCCAAGCAATTCTGCCTAAAGAACGACCCTCGGGATAAACTTGGTGATTTAAAGAATCGTCAGTCAAACCATCTAATACTTTCTGCGTTAACATAGCCTCTCTGTGCCATTCTTTCATAAAGTCAGCAATGGTTATATACATAATAGCTCCTCCATGATTAGTTTATTTTCATCATAACAAATTGGGTGTTAAAAAGTTATTCAGTATTGTTTTTAGAAGCATGAATTGAATGATTACTGAGGGAATTTCTATGTTTTTAAATTTATTCTTCAATTAATGAGCCTAGAATGGAAAATTAGTCAGAGGAATTACATTCTCAGAAATGCTAATAGAAATGTATATAGATAGCACTATAGGTAAAATAATATCAGCATTTCCAAAATATTAAGGGGAGGAAGACATTGCATGAATTATTAAATAGTGAAAGTGACTATGAAGAATTAAATGTGGACTAGAATTATACAAAGAAAAGATGAAGATTTATGCTAATCTAGCTGATGAGTGAAAAAGCTTGATAAAACAATAAACCACAAGAGGTCCCCAGTTCTAATGCTGCCCTTGTGGTTTGAAAATTTTTTAGAAAAAATAACTTTGTATTATGTTTGGGCAACCTTTTTGAAAGATCTGTCTGGTGCACCCTGAATGTTACCCAAGTTTTACACTCGTTCATGGAAGCCTGCCATTTCTTCTGCTTTAAATTCTTCTTGTAATCTTATTTTTCTACAATGGATAGGTCTAAATCTATTTCATGCTCTTCATATCCAAATTTCACGGACATAACAGGAGTTTGTGTGAAACTTAGATGAATGTTTTGCCCTGTCATAAGAGATGGGGGCGTAATATCTACTGATAGTTGCTGTTCGGCAAAAAGAGTACAAACTGTACCCATAATCATATTGCAAAGTTCCGATATGGCGCTTTTGGATAGTTCATCTAATTCAAGGACAGGCATGCCCCCCATCATGTTGGAAGCTATTTTTTTCGTTAACTCTTCATCAAGGTTCATGGCAATCGTCCCTCTTAAATCCCCTGTTAATCCAAGCATGACGACAACGTTTTTGGATGCAGTAGGCGACGTTTTTACGGATATACCATTAGATGCAAGTGACATTTGGGCAACATCTTGGAAAATATTTTTTACACCTACTAAAAAGGGATTTATGTGTTCGCTTTTCATAGATTAGAATGCTCCTTTTGATGTATAAATTTTATGTGTCATTAGAACTACTATTTAAAATTAATCATATAAAAATTACTAGGCAAAAGAAAGGAATATTTTATTCCAGTTAATTCATTTTATGAAAGAAAATGAGAACAAGAGATTTCTCATATGTCTCCCGATTTATGTTTCTGCCTCAAATACTCCTGTTGCAAAAATTAAGTAATTAAATATTTGGAATAAAACGCCAAATTCCTACTTAAACGTTTCTAATTAAATTTTCTTCTTCATTATATCCTATCTAACTAAGGCCCCACTCCTTTTTAGAACTGGGGCTGATTATCTCTTCCATTTCCTTCTCCCCTTTTTCTGGATGACTTAGGAAATTTACCCCATCAGACTGATATCGTCCTTATTTTAAAAAGGTTTAGGGAGAAGAAGTCGGATTTGTCAATGTTATAATTTTGGAAAAATTTAAATATGGGTTAAGCTTAACTGTATCTTGTAATGCGTTAAAGAGTGCTAATTAAGTCGGATTTTTTTCATCCTATTTTTAGAGTAAAAAAGTCATTTCGTTTTTTGGATATATCATCCACAACGTTTAAATCTGTTGCAAAGATGCGAAAAAATAACAATAATAAGACCTATAAGAATTATGTCGAAAATTGTAATATAAGATTAGTATTTTTGTTTATAGTTATTTGAAACCGGAGGGATGGGAGCTCAACATATGTTACAGGAACAAACTAGATATTCTCGACTGGCGAATATCACAAAAATGATTAATACAAAGTTGGAGCTGCGCGAGGTATTGGAGCAAGTCACCGTCGCCATATCCGAGGAAATTGTCCGCTGTGATTCGGTCGGTATCTATTTGCCGCAGGAGGATGGTAATTTTAGAGGGTATGTCGGCAAGCCGGAGGTCATTAATGGTTGGACTTTGGATATGCATGTCATTGATATGAATTATGATTTACTAGCAAAAGAAGTCATTGAAACGAGAAAGACCATTTATATTCCCGATACCTCAAAGGATCATCGCCCTGATCCGAGGGCCGTTGAAGGCTTTAAAATTAAATCGTTATTAGCACTGCCAATTTCCTTTGAAGAAGAATTATTTGGACTTGTTTTTTTATTTGATTACGGGATTCCGATGAATTTAACTAAGATAGAGATTCAAGCAGTTGAGGCTTATGTCAGTATGGCAGCAGTAGCTATTCAGAATTCCCGGAATTTAATTCATAAAGAAAATCTTCTTGTTGAAAAACAGTTGCTGCTGGATGTAACGCGTGATTTATCGAGGTGTTCTTCGATGCAGGAATGTCTCGATACATGTTTTTCCTATATGGGGAGGGTTTTAAATAACGATAATATCGGTGTTCATTTATTGGATCCATTAGCCGAACAGAAAATTAAACCGGCAAAGTTAAGCAAGGGAAGCGATTGGACAGAGGAAGATTGGATCACGACACATAGTAAGTTCAAAATTGATCAAGGCAATGATGCTGTCATTCAGGAAGTAATTGAAACATTAAAACCGATCGTGATTCCTGATGTATATGCCGATCCTCGTCCAAACCATGAGCTATGCCGCAATTTCGGCATGAAGGACTTGTTTATGCTTCCGATGGTGGCTATGGGGGAAGTTTTAGGTGTGATTGCCGTTGTCAGCCTGGAAAATCAGCAGCATAGTTATACAGAAGCTCAAATCCAACTGGCCCAGTCCATTGTCGAAGCAGCTGCTGCCACATTGTCAAATCTTTTATATATGGAAAAACAAGAGCAAATTATTGAGGAAAGAACGAAGGAAATAAAAGTTAAAAATGAAGAACTAGAATATAGGGCTTATTATGATGACTTAACCGATTTGCCGAATAGAATGTTTTTAAACGAAAAACTGGCTCGGGAACTGGTAGCTGCCCAAAAAAATGGTGAAAAACTAGCTATTTTGTATTTGGATTTGGACCGGTTTAAGTTTGTCAATGATACACTTGGCCACAGCTACGGCGATATCTTGCTGCAGGAGGTTGCCAAACGGCTTAAAAGCTGTGTTCCGGAAGGAGCAATGGTGTCGCGGCTGGGCGGGGATGAATTTACGATATGTTTGCCTAATGTTAAAATGGAACAAGAAATTTTAATGGTTGTAGACTGTGTCATTGCGGCCTTTTCGAGCCCTATTAACATAAAAGACTATGAAATGTATATCAAAACAAGTATAGGGATCAGCCTTTTCCCGGATAACGGGGCGACGGCAGAAGTCTTAATCAAAAATGCCGACACGGCTATGTATAAATCGAAGGAAATATCAGGGAGCAGTTACCATTTCTTCAGTGAGGGAATGGATACAAGAACCTTTGAAAGTATCAAGCTTGAAAATGATTTATACAAAGCATTAGAACGAGAAGAGCTTATGATCTACTATCAGCCGCAAATAAACTTTAAAACGGGTAAAATTGCAGGAGTTGAAGCTCTAATTAGATGGAATCATCTCGAAAGAGGATTGATCCCGCCTGATCAATTTATCCCGCTTGCCGAGGAAACCGGATTAATTGTTCCGATCGGCGAATGGGTGTTGACTGAGGCTTGCAGACAATTAAAGGAATGGCATGATCAAGGTTTTCCTTCCATTAGTATGTCTGTCAATTTATCCGTCCGTCAATTTGAACAAAATAATCTGTTTTCAATGGTTAAAACCGTCCTTAATAAGACCGGTCTTTCACCTGAGTATCTGCATCTGGAGCTTACTGAAAATTTAATTGTTAAAAATACGGCGTTAACCTTAAAAACGATGGAGGAGTTGAAAGGTTTGGGCATCAAAATAGCCATAGATGATTTTGGTACAGGTTATTCGTCTTTGGGTTATTTGAAAAACATGCCTATTTCTACATTGAAAATTGATAAATCGTTTGTCCGGGATATGAGAAAAGATGAGGCAGCCATCACCAACACCATCATTATGTTAGCGCAAAATTTACATCTAGATGTTATTGCCGAGGGCGTCGAAACAAAGGAGCAGGCAGAGTTCCTTTCATCCCGTCAATGTGACATGATGCAAGGCTATTTTTTCAGCAGACCAGTTACAGCTGATGATATTGTGAAACAGTATTTTGTCTAAGGAGGAAGGGC